>JBEKVF010000479.1:0-2569 GCA_049514295.1 Acidimicrobiales bacterium | reverse complement strand
CCCGGAGGCAATGGCGGCCTCTCGCAGCCCTCGTACGTACTTACCCGGGTCGAGGACTCCGCCACGCTCCTCGATGGCCGCGCAAGAGACAAAGGCCGGCAAGCCCCTCGAGTCGATCTCTCGCCGGTCCAGCATGCGCACCGCCGCTCCCAGCTCCCGAGCTGCGTCGACGGCGCGTCGTAGCTTCTTCTCCTGAGCCGGATGCACGCCAGCGATGACGTTACCGTGGGGCACGTAGTCACAGTCGATGCCCCGGTCCTTCAGCACGGATTCGGTGAGTTCGACGGCTGCCTCGGCGAGCCGGACGAGCTCGCTTCCCCGCTCCCGGCCGTAGGCCTTCAGGAGGCTGGGCAGGTCCTTACCGATCGTGGGTGTCAGGTGGCCGGCGTTGCGACCGCTTGCGCCGAACCCTGCGTACGCGCTTTCCACGACCGTGACGTTGGCACCGGCTTCGGCCAAGGCGATGGCGGCGCTCAATCCCGTGTATCCGGCGCCGATGACCCCGACGTCGCACCGGATGTCTCCCGTAAGAGCCGGACCTGCCGGCGGGTTGTCACGAAGCCAGAGACTGGGGGAAAGCGTCGTCACGGTTGGACGTTAGGTCGACGAACCGCGCCTCGCGGGTACCGGCTGGGGATCAGTATGGCGTTCAAACTGGGGCCTCCTGCTCGGCACCTTCGACTCGCCGAGCTTATTGAGCGATGAGACCAGCCTTCCCCCTAACAATGAGCCGGGATGGGGTGCCACCCTCCGGCACTTCGGGGAAGGTCGTGGGCTCCTTAGGCGTCCAAGCGCTCGAGTCGAGTCCAAGCGCGCGTCGGGCCTACGCTTACGACATGAGCGCGCTCCTCCCGGCGACCCCCCGCCAACGTGACCGGGCCCTCGAGGTGCTTTTGAGCCACGGCCTCGATCCCATCGTCGACATGGTCGGCTGGTCGAGGGGCGACGGAGCGTACGAAGTCGCGTCGGCGGACGGAGCCGTGCAGTTCCACCGCGACGCCGGCGTGGATGGCGACTTCCGGATCGAGTCGGTCACGGGTCAGAACCCACTCGCCGTGCAGGACCAGACGCGCTTCGTCGGACTTGAGGCCGAGCGGGCCTTACCGCATCCGAGTCGCAACCAGAACAGCTACCCCAACGCGTTCGAGCAGTTCGCCCAGCTTTTCGACCATCCGTCAGCGCCCGACCTCTGCGTGATCCACAGTGCGTCGCACAACTGGGCCGACCAGGGCGGGCACCTCGGGGAGCATGGATCGCTGGGTGTCGTACAGGCGAGGGCACCCTTCATCGTCGCCGGCGCCGGGGTGCCGAAGCTCGGGATGTCCGACATCGGCTGCCGACTGATCGACGTAGCGCCGACGATGCTGCGGCTGCTCGCGGCCGATCATGACCCCGACCGTCCGCTTCTCTCCCACCAGGATGGGTCGGTGATCGACGCCCTAGTCGACGGCCCGGGCCGAGCCCGGCATCTGATCGGGTTCCTCTGGGACGGGACCAACCCCAACGTGCTCTACGACCTTGCCGGCCGGGGCGAAGCCCCGAACGTGGCGCGCTTGATCGGCGAGGGGACGACCTGTCGTTACGGGGCGCTGGCGTCGCTCCCGACCGTGACCCTGGCCAACCACACCACGATCCTTACTGGCAGCCACCCAGGCCACCACGGGATCCTCCACAACGCCTGGGTCGACCGCCGTACTGGTGCGCAGGTGATCACCAACTCGCCGGCGACGTGGGCGACTTCCATGCAGTGGCTCAACCCGGGGGTGCAGACCATGCACCATGCTGCCAAGCGCGTGCGTCCCGGGACCACCGCCTCCATTAACGAGCCCTGCGATGCCGGGGCCGACTACTCGACGTTCGACTTCGTGCGCGACGGCGAGCGGCCGCTGCCCGCCCCCGGACCCGACGACCTACCCGACGCGACCACGCGGTTCGTCAGGCCAAGCAAGGACTACCGGTGGGCGTCGCGCGCGGACCACACGGCCGTCGAGCAGTTCCACCGCGTCTGGGCCAACGCCGACGCGAACCCGCCTGTCTTCACCTGGGTCAACTTCACGCTGACCGACTCGGCGTTTCACGAGGGCGGCCCCTACTCGGAGATGGCGGCGAGCGCCGTGCGCGATAGCGACGCCCGGCTGGGTCGGATCTTGGAGGTGGTGGAGCAGACCGGGGTGTGGGAGGACTGTGCCTTCTTCCTGGTCGCCGACCACGGTATGGAGGAGTCCGACCCGGCCGTTCGAGGGGACTGGGACGCGGCACTCGCGGAGGCTGAGGTGGTGGTGCGCGACGAAGGGTACGGCTTCTTGTACCTGAGCGGTTCGTGAGCCCCCGCGCCCGAGCCCTAGCGCTGCCCTGGGGACACATGCCCGTAGGGTGGTCGCCGCTCGCCGCTCGCCGCTCGCCGCTCGGCCGCCAACGACGCAGCTAGGGATACTGAAGGGTCGAGGCAATGGGTCGCTAGATTTGCGAGCCGTCTTCCTCAACGATCCATCGGTCGATCTCCTCCGCCCGTCTTGGCGTCATCGACCCGTGCTCCGCACCGCACGCGGACGGCCGTCTCGACCGTCTC
>JBEKVF010000478.1:0-2572 GCA_049514295.1 Acidimicrobiales bacterium | reverse complement strand
GTGCGCGGGCAGTTGTGCCCGGCCGGGTCCAGCGGGAGCGCGCACAGCGGGCAGGGCGGCCGCCCGGACTCCACCAGGCGCGTGGCGTGGATGGCGAAGGCGGCGGCCTGCTCGCGCGTCAGCGCCACGCGCAGCACATGCCCGCTCTCCTCCACGTCGTCCTCGTCCTCTTCGTCGACACCGATCTCCTCGAGGACGACGATGATGCGGTCGATCTCCTCGTCGTAGGAGACGCCGATGGTGCCCACGACCCATTCGAATTCCTCGGTGCCGTAGAAGTCGAGGTCCTCGGGCAGGTGGCCCGGGCGGCCCAGCTCCTTGACGATGCGCCCGAGGTAGCCGGCGAGGACGGCGACCTGCTGCTTCTCCACCTTGACGGTCGTCTCGGTCAGGCCCTGGCGGCAGTAGAAGAGGAAGAGGCGGTGCCCCACCTCGCCGACGACCCCGACCGTGCAGTGGTCGGGCGCGTCGAAGTCGAAGTCGTCGTTCACCGCAACCCCATCCTCACGACGGCGCCAGCTCCTCCAGGGTCCCCGTCGAGTTCACGCACAGCACGACCGGCCCGCCACCGGTGAAGAGGATCGCCGAAATTGAGCACGGCGAGATCGCGAGGCGCTGCATCAGGTCGAGCGGCACCCCCGCCGCGGCGGCGACGATGGCCTTGATCGGGTCGGCGTGCGAGACGGCCACGATCGTCTGGCCGGGGTGCTCCGCCACGAGGCCGAGCACGGCGTCCATCGACCGGACCGACATCTCGGCGAACGACTCGCCGCCGGGGAACCGGAATCCGCCGGGCCAGCGCTGCACGGTGGGCCACTCCTTGGTCCGGTACAGCCGGGCCAGGGGCTTCTCGGTCCACTCGCCGACGTCGACCTCGACGAGCCCGGGTGCGGTCCGCACCCGCAGGCCGAGCGCCTTGGCGATGGGGGCCGCGGTCTCCCGGGTCCGCTCCAGGGGCGACGCGTAGACGGCGCTGGGCGCCTTGGTCAGGCCGGCGATCCGCTCGGCCGCCGCTGCAGCCTGCGCCCGCCCCTTCTCGGAGAGGTGGAGCCCGCCCGCCCGCCCGGGCAGCATCTTGCCGGTGGTGGGGGTGGTGCCGTGGCGCACCAGCAGCACGACGGTTGCGGGGGGAGCCTTCCGGCTGCGACTGGACGGGGGTCGGGTCGAGGCGGATCGGGCTGACAGGGGCACGGGAGCCCATCGTAGGCTCTGCGCCGTGGCGTCAAACCGTGCCCAGAGGGACTCCTTGGCCACGGTGCAACGGGAGGTGGCAGCGTGCCGCCGCTGTCCCCGCCTGGTCGGCTGGCGGGAGGAGGTGGCGCGGACCGGCCGGGCCTCGTACGCCGGTCAGGTGTACTGGGGCCGTGGCGTCCCGGGGTTCGTCGACCCGCACGCCTCCCTGGTGATCGTCGGCCTGGCGCCGGCGGCGCACGGCGCCAACCGCACCGGCCGGATGTTCACCGGGGACCGGTCCGGCGACTGGCTCTTCGCCGCGCTGCACCGGGCCGGGTTCGCATCCCAGCCCACCAGCACCTCCCGCGACGACGGCCTCACCCTGAGGGGCGCCTACATCACCGCGGCCGTGCACTGCGCCCCGCCCGGGAACAAGCCGCAGCCCGCCGAGCGGGCGGCCTGCGCACCCTTTCTCGCCCGGGAGCTGTCGCTGCTCCGCGAGGCCACCGTCGTCGTCGCGCTCGGGCAGTTCGCCTGGCAGGCCGTGGCGTCACAGGTCGGCCTCCGGCCGCGCCCCGCGTTCGGCCACCTGGCCGAGAGCCCGCTCCCGGGCGGGCTGGTGATGCTCGGCTCGTACCACCCCAGCCAGCAGAACACCTTCACCGGCAAGCTGACCGTGCCGATGTTCGACGCGGTGTTCACGCGGGCGCGCCGGCTGATCTCCCGGGCGGGGGGCGGGGAGCGGCGCGCGGGTCAGGACACGAGGTCGTAGAGGAGCCGGAAGAAGCGGATGCGCGCCGGGTCTGGCGTGATCCCGTAGCTCTCGTAGAACAGCGCCTCGAACCGCTCGCCGAAGTTCCAGCAGGTGCTCCATCCCCCCGTGGCCACGTCCCACCAACGGTCGGCGACACCCAGCTCGCCGAGGTCCACATAGCCGCTGACGATGCCGTCACGCAGCAGCACGTTGGGCGGGCAGTAGTCGCCGTGGCAGACCACGAGGTCCTCCTCGGTGGGGGCGGTCGCCTCGAGCTCGGCCAGGGCGGCCTCGGGGCTCAGGTGGCGGTGGTCCTCGTGGAAGCCCGCGGGGTCGATGTCATCGGTGGCGACCCTCCGCCCGACGTGGTCCAGCGCGCGCTCCATGTCGAAGCGGAACGGGCACCACTCCTCCCCGACGGCCTCGTGGAAGGCCCGCAGCCCGCGGCCGAGCGCCGCCACGAGGGCTCCGACGTCGTGGCGCCACACCAGGTCGGTGCCGTCGCGCCCGGGCAGCGCCTCGGTGAGCAGGATCGTCGTGGTGCCCTGCTGGTCCAGCGCCAGCACCGTGGGGACCGGGAGGTAGGGGGCGGCCCAGATCATCCGCTCGGACTCGCCGCGCAGCGTGGGGTAGCGGCCCTCGGTG
>JBEKVF010000477.1:0-4212 GCA_049514295.1 Acidimicrobiales bacterium | reverse complement strand
GTTAATCATTGTGACTTACGCGACTCGTAAGGGCTTGCCGTCGTAGGTCCAGCGGAACGGGGCGGCTCTTCGGTTGTAGTCCTTGATGAAGGTGATGACGCGATCGGCCAGCTCTTCGACGGAAGCGAACTCGCCCCTGCGTAAGAGCCGGCGCTCAAGGATCGAGAAGAACAACTCGACCTGGTTGAGCCAGCTGGCGTGGGTGGGCGTGTAGTGGATGTGCACATGAGGGTTCTTGTCCAAGAAGCTAGCGACCGCTCCGGTTTTGTGCGCGCTGAGGTTGTCGGCGATGCAGTGCAGGTCAAGTCCTTTGGGTGTCTGGCGCACCAGGTCCCCCAAAAAGTCCACGAAGTTCTCTGATCTGGTCGAGTCGGTGACCCAGCCGGCGATCCCGCCGTCATGGACGTCGAAGGCGGCGAAGAGCACGGCGGTGCCGTTGCGGTTGTACTCGAACTCCCTTCGAGCGGGCTTGCCCGGCACAGCCGGCTTGGTCGGGTTGACCCGGGACTTGGCCTGCATGCCCGATTTCTCATCGACACTCCACACCACGGCGTTTGTGGGCGGATCGAGGTAAAGACCGCACACGTCGGACGCCTTGGCCCAAAAGTCCGGATCGTGGCTGGTCATCCAGGACTCCACCTGCCAGGGCTTTAGGTCCAAGGACTTGCAGATCCTCCAGGCTTGCGAGGCCGAAATGGCGACGCCGTGATCAGCCATTGCTTGCGCCAGGGCCTCCATCGTCCAGCGCGTCGCACCCTCGGGAGGCTCCTCGGTCACAAGCTTGACCAACAGCAACACGTCGTCGTGGTCATAGACGACCGGACGACCGGGACGCTCTTCGTCTTCGAGGCCGGCCAGTCCGAACTCCTCGTAGCGTTTCCGCCAGATGCCAACCTGGTTGTAGTGCAAATCCACCAGCTCACCAATGGTTCGATTCGACTCGCCATCGGCCATGAGCAGGATCATGCGGGCTCGTTTGGCCGCTCGGGCCTCGATGGTGTTCGACCGAACGCGCGCCTCGAGCTCGGCACGGTCACCTCGGCGGAGTTTGAGCGGAGGGAGTCGCATCCCTCCATGAAATCACATCAGTGTTATTATCGCGAGTATGCACTAGTGCCGTTCAGCATCCTTCAGCCCGTGATTTGAGTAGCAACGTAGTAGTAGGCCTTCGGGTCACCAGGGCTAAGAACGACGTGCAGAGCTGCCGGTGATCGGCTCCCAGATGCGATCGTCGAATGTGGCCTTGCATTTTCAGATCGGCAGTCCCGCCTTCGTCGCCTCTTGGACCTCTACCAACCGCCCCGTGGCCACGTCGTAAATAAACCCATAGATCGCGATTCGGCCGGGAACCAACGGATGGTTTCGAATCCGCGTGACATCGTCGACCACGCTCTGGGCATTGTCGGCGATCGTCAGCCAATCGATGTAGGTCGCCTCCGCGGAGCCTGGACCTCTTCCCACATCGCGAAAACCATCAGGGCCAAGTTCGGCCGTTTCCAGGCTGCTTGCCAGCAAACTACGAATGACTTCGTCGGTGAAGAATTCCATACCGCAGTTTGAATGGTGAATGACGAACCATTCCCTCGTACCGAGCAGCTTGTAGGAGATGACGAGGGAACGGATGGCTGCACGTCAGGATGGCGAAGTGCCGAGCAGGGGGAAGAGCGAGCTCGCCCTTCCCCCCAAAGCTCGCCGCATATTCGTCATTGGCTGCCAGAACCTCGTCGTAGATGGACATTCGTACCCTCCTTCGTATTCCATAGAACACTATAATCCCGATTGGATTAGTAGTCTATAGCGCACGTAGCCGCCTCTCGCCTTGAACAGGCTCGCTCCGTCAACCCCGCGCGGACGGCGGTGCGCGCAACGGTGGTGTGCTCAAATCCGCACCAATCTCGCTTGAGTTTGAGCCCGCTTATCCTGTGATCCGTTCATCAAGAATGACCTGAGGGACCCGGCCCTTCGATGGTCCGGCAGCCGGCTTCGGCACGGTGGGTGACGGGATGTAGATCGACCTGTCGGCCCGTCTGGTGACCGCAGGACCACACGGACCGGAGAGAGGTCTTCTGAGACGGAGAATCCGAGGCAGGAAAGACATCCGTATACCTCGGGAAGTTCCCTCAGTTCGACAACGAGATCCACATCGTCGTGACGTCGAGTGACCTCTCCAAGCAATGCGTCAACACAATCCACACCCGCAGGTTCCTTGCTTGGAGCTCCCCGACCACCGTCAGGACCGCATCAGACTGCACTACATCCTTCTAGCTCACAGAAGTGGCGGGATGCCCTAGCTGTCCAAGACCTTGATCCAACTGCCGCGGTCCTAGACACATTTCAGTGCTCCCGCTCCATGGTTTCCAGCATCGCCGCCATCTGTTGATGTACGAGGTTGACAGCCTGCAACGGCCGGACCATCACCCGAAATTCGATGATGCGTCCGTCATCGTTGCAGCGGATGATGTCAACGCCGTTGACATACTTGCCCTGCATCGTGGTCTCGAACTCCAAGACAGCCGTATCTTCGGCGAGCACGGTCTTGGTGTAGTGAAACCGTCCTGCCCGCTCGGCGCCTTCTGGGCTCGTTGTCGAATCGTTCCCGGCAAACGTCTGACCCGCGGCCTGCAAATAGAGACTCGTGATCTGCTTACCTCTCTGGGGTGTGAACACGATCGGGGAGTAGAAGACGACATCGTCGTCGAGTAGGTCGTCGAGACCTCCCGGGAGTTCACCCCCCAGATAGGCGTGCCACCGTTCAATAACGCCTTCAATCATCGGTTCTCCTTCTACTGTCAGCCGTGCGGAACTTTCGGACTCACGTTCACATCGTAGATTCGGCGCTTGTCAACACCCCATAAGCGGGTCCGTGTGAATGGCAGGGGTGGCGGCCCCAATGGGCTCGGGCGCCCCTGTCACCGGTGGGAATCGTCGCCGAGAGGGATGAGCGACCGTATGTGGGTCGCGATGGGAATTCGTCCCGATCAAAAGTTCACCTGTACGGGTTTGCGCCCGCCCGATTCGAATCTTCCCGCCGGTCAGTGCTGCAAATGACTGACCCTACGTGGGGATGACGGCGGTGCGGGCGTAGACGAGCGTGGTGAGCCGATCGCTCGATCTGTCGAAGAGCTCGACCTGAATGGGCGCGTCGGGCCCGTCTCCGAGCAGACAGCATCTCGTCTTGACGGGGCCGGCGCCGGTCTGAGCCAGGTACCGCAGATCGAGATCGATCACGACGGCAGCCATGTCGAAGCGGGCCGACGCCAGTTCCTCGGCGGCAGCCTCCGCCAGGAGCGCCACCATGGCGCCCTGAAGAGTTCCCGCGGGATTGCGCAGCTCCGGCGTCACTTCCATCTGGACGGCTCCCGACATCGGGTCGAGCACGGCGATGCCCGCCTCTTCTCGGAGAGGGCGAGTCAGGGTGCTGGAGCCGTCGAACATGGTCGTGATGCGCTCCAGTGACATCGGGGGCTTCGGGGGATCCGCCTCGCGGCGTGGCACTCTGGCGAAACCGATCGCGCCGGTTGCCACGGGCTCACCCCCGTCGGTGACGAGATCCACCGCCGCAGTCGCCGATCGCCGACCCTGTCGGAGGATCGTGCTTCGGGTATAGATCAAGTCGGGTGCCGGCAGCGGTCGCACCCGCACCGACATGTCCGAGGTCAACATCCACGCGTCGGGATCGTCGTCGAGGACGATCCCGGCTACCACATCGATCATGAACGACAAGACGCTCGCTCGCACCGCGCCGTGGCGCAGCACTTGAGCCCGCGGGCGCACTTGCAAGCGGAACTCGCCGTCATGAACCCCGGCAGTTACACCAAGCCGGGCCGGAACGGACATGTTGTCGCCGAGAAGGTCGGTCACCGGTTCGCCAGGTTAGACATGGGTCTGGGACACTACCGGCGCCTCTGAGCTCCCGCCCTGCGGTCGGGAACGTTTCCGAGGTGATGATCAGAACTGCTCTTGAGGTTCGGGGCTTCTCGGCGCGCTTGGAGTGTCGGCGCGCTTGGAGGGATTCGAACCCCCGACCTTCGAGTTCAGATCAGCTACACCGTCCAGCCGGTGCGTGCCGGATCGGATTAGCCCACTGAGTTGAGTAGCAGGGTCGTAGCCAGCCGCACACCTCAATCCCCCGGAGCTGATCAGCTCGTCTGAAGCTCGACTTCTGATCACTCCCAGGTGCGTCACGGTCGGGTTCTGGCTGAGTGGGCGCGT
>JBEKVF010000476.1:0-2589 GCA_049514295.1 Acidimicrobiales bacterium | reverse complement strand
CCGAGCCCGTCGGCCAGGCGGGCCATCACCGACTCCGCCTCGTAGCCGCCGTTCGTCTGGAACTGCTCCTGGAGGTCGGTGAACAGCTCGATGTTCTCCTCGGAGGGATCCTCGGCCATGGCCCGGCGCGCCGCACCGAGGGCATCGTCGAGCACATCGAGACCCCGCGCCGAGAGGATGTGGGAGAAACCGGTCCGCTCCAGCCCGAGGCCGCCGGGGACCGGGGCCTGCGGCAGGTACCCGAACGAGCCGAGGAGGCGGACGTTGCCCCGGTGACGCAGCTGCGGGGCCGGCTCCCCTACCAGCACGGAGATGAAGGACGACTTCCCGGTGCCGTTCCGCCCGACCAGGCCCACCTTCTCCCCGGCCCCGACCACGAAAGAGGCGTCGGAGAGCAGCGTGCGGTCCCCGATTTCGATGGCGAGAGCTGATCCGACGATCACGGCACATTGTACGGGCGAGAACACATGGTCGATACACTCCGCGAATGGCTGCTCTCGACCGCAAGTGGTGGACCCTCATCGCCGTCTGCACGGCCACCTTCATGCTGCTGCTCGATATCACCGTCGTCAACGTCGCGCTCCCTGACATCCAGCGGTCGCTGCACGCGAGCTTTTCCGACCTCCAGTGGGTGGTCGACGCCTACTCCCTGACGCTGGCGGCGTTCCTCCTGACCGCCGGCGTCGTGGGCGACATCTACGGCCGTCGCGAGGTGTTCGCGGCCGGGCTGGTCGTCTTCTCCATCTCCTCGCTGGTGTGCGGGCTCTCAACGGACCCGCTGATGCTGAACCTCGCCCGCGCCGTGCAGGGCGTCGGGGGCGCCATCATGTTCGCCACTTCGCTCGCGCTGATCGCCGGCGCGTTCGTCGGCCGGGACCGCGGGACCGCCTTCGGCATCTACGGCGCGGTCATCGGCGGCGCCGTCGCCATCGGGCCGCTGATCGGCGGCGCCATCACCAGCGGCATCGGCTGGCGCTGGATCTTCTTCGTCAACGTCCCCATCGGGGTCCTCGCCGTCCTGATCACCTTCTCGAAGATCGCCACGTCGAAGGACCCGCGGGAGCGCCGCATCGACTGGGTGGGCTTCGTCACATTCTCGGCCAGTCTGTTCGCGCTCGTGTTCGCGCTCGTGCGGGGCAACGACCTCGGCTGGGGCAGCGCCACCATCGTGGGACTGCTGGTTGCCGCAGCTCTCCTCATGGTGGCGTTCTTCATCAACGAGCGGTACACGGGCGACCCCATGCTGGACCTCGGCCTGTTCAAGATCCCCGCCTTCGTCGGGATCTCCGTGGTGGCGTTCTGCCTGGCGGCCTCCATCTTCGCCATGTTCCTGTACCTGACGCTGTACATCCAGGACGACCTCGGCTACGGCCCGCTGGCTGCCGGTGTCCGCTTCCTCCCTCTGACGCTGCTCACCTTCTTCGTGGCCTTCTTCGCCGGCCGCCTGACCGTGCGCGTGCAGTCGCGCCTCCTGCTGGGCGTCGGGATGCTCGCCGTCACCGGTGGCCTCCTGCTGATGGGGACGACCCACCCGAGCTCGACCTGGACCGTGCTCCTGCCCGGCTTCATCCTGTGCGGGCTGGGGATCGGCGCCGTCAACCCGGTCCTGGCCTCGGGCGCCATCTCCGTCGTCCAACCGCAACGCAGCGGCATGGCCTCGGGTGCCAACAACACCTTCCGGCAGGTGGGCATCGCGACGGGCATCGCCGTGCTCGGGGCGGTCTTCCAGAGTCAGATCGTGGCGCACACCTCGGCCGCGCTGGGCAAGACCGCCTACGGCGCCGAGGTGCTCCGCCAGGGCGGTACGCAGTTGCGCGGCGCCCTGTCGGCCGGGGAGGTGCAGGCAGTGGCCTCGTCCATCCCCGTCCCCGCGGCCCGGCACGCGCTGCTCACCGCCTACCACGCCGGCTTCTCCACCACCCTGAATCACCTCATGGAGATCGCCGCCGCGGTGGCGTTCGTCGGCGTGCTGTGCGCGTTCACGCTGGTGCGCCAGCGCGACTTCGTCGTCCCCACCGCGACGGTCAGGCCGGCGGGTGGCGGGGCAGGTGCTGGGACTGCTCCTCCGGCCGATGCGGGCGTGCCGGCCGCGCATGGTTGAGCCGTTCACGCTCACCGGGACCTACGTCCGGCTGGAGCCGCTGGCCGAGTCGCACACCCCCGCCCTCGTGGAGGCGGCGGCCGAGGACCGCAGCACCTATGAGTGGACCTACACGCCCGACGGTGTGGAGCAGATGACCGACTACGTCCGCGACGCGCTGGAGAAGGTGGCGTCCGGAGCGCACGTCGCCTTCGCCACGGTGCGCACGGGCGCCGGGCCTCACGGGGAGGACCGCGTCGTGGGCGCCACACGGTTCTGCGAGATCGCCTTCTGGCAGTGGCCGCCGGGAGCCACCCACCAGCGCCACGGGGTGCCCGACGTCGTGGACATCGGCTTCACCTGGCTGGCCGGATCGGCCCAGCGGAACCCGGTCAACACGGAGGCCAAGCTGCTGATGATGACCCACGCCTTCGAGGTGTGGCAGGTCCACCGGGTAGCGCTCCAGACCGACGTACGCAACACGAGGTCGCGGGCCGCCATTGAGCGGA
>JBEKVF010000475.1:0-2592 GCA_049514295.1 Acidimicrobiales bacterium | reverse complement strand
GTCGTCCGGGACGGAGAGGTCCGCTCCGATGGAGACGGCGGTGCCGCCGGCGGAGCGGATGCGCTCCACGACTTCGTCCAATGATCCCTGGCGGCCGGGCTCGGCCTGCAGTGTCCGCGCCGTCAGCGCGACGTGCATGCCGTCTGCCGCCAGCCGCTCGGCGATGGCCGCCCCGAGGCCACGGCTCGCCCCCGTCACGATGGCGACGCGGGCCATCAGACCACGTCCTCCATCGTGGTCCGCGGGGTCGCGTCGGCCAGGAACTTGCGCGCCGTCACCTCTGCCTCCTCGGGTGTGGCGGGTACGTCGGTCGTCGACGGCCCGCGGCGCCAGCCCTCCGCGACGCCGAATACGACCCCGGAGGACTCGAACACCTGCCCGGTGACGTCGTGCGACCGGGGCGAGGTCAGCCACGCCACGAGCGGTGCCACCCAGCGCGGCTCGAAGCGCTGGAGCATCTCGTCCGGCAGCGTGATGTCCTCGGTGAGCCGCGTGAGACCGCCTGGGGCGACGGCGTTGGCGGTCACGCCGTAGCGGCCGAGCTCGAGGGCGGCGATCTGCGTGAAGGCGGCGATGCCCGCCTTGGCCGCGCCGTAGTTGGTCTGACCCGGGTTCGCGTAGAGGCCCGCCACCGACGTTGTGTTGATGAGGCGCGCGTCGTTCTCGCCGCCGTTCTTGGCCCGGTTGCGCCAGTACGCGGCGGCGTGCCGTGACGTCACGAACGTCCCCTTGAGGTGTACCCGGATCACGTCGTCCCACTCGGCCTCGGTCATGGAGAAGAGCATCCGGTCGCGCAAGATCCCGGCGTTGTTGACCACCACGTCGAGACCGCCGAAGGTGTCGATGGCCTGACCGACGATGGCCTCGCCACCGTCCCAGGTGCTGATGTCGTCCGTGTTGGCGACCGCGGTGCCGCCCGACGACGTGATCTCGTCGACGACCTGCTGGGCAGGACCGGAGTCGCGGCCCGTCCCGTCGCGGGCTCCGCCCACGTCGTTGACCACCACTTTGGCGCCGTACTGCGCCAGCAGGAGTGCGTACTCACGGCCGATGCCGCGGCCGGCACCGGTCACGATGCACACCCGGTCGGTGCAGCTGATGTCGCTCATGTCATCTCCTCGGTCTGTCGGGGGACCGTTCACCTCGAGACGTGGAGCGGCTCGGCGCCCTCTGCGCGCGTGCTCCCGGCTTCAGGTCCACCGGCCCCCTTGCACATATCGATCCTCTTACCGAAAGGCAGTCTATATATAGGGCGCCCCGGGGTGCCCGGGCGGCTCCGCCCGCCCGGCTGGCCGCTATCCGAAGAGCTCCGCCCTGGCCGGAGACCGGGACGACTCCACCAGGCCGGCCCACGTCCAGTCGTCCGCGGTGAGGAGCACGCCGAGAAGGAGGCCACGCCGGATGAAGCGGTGCATGTCGTGCTCCCAGGTGCAGCCGATGGCCCCCATCACCTGGTGGCAGTGGCCCGTCGCCGACTCGACCGCCCGCCCGGCGGCCAGGTGCGCCGCCGCGGCGGCGTTGGGGTCGCCATCGATCCACGCCGTGCGGGCGATGGCACGTGCCGCCTCGAGGTCGACGTGGACGTCCGCGAGCCGGTGCTGCACCGACTGGAAGGTGCCCAGCGCCACGCCGAACTGCGTCCGGTCGGTGACGTGGCGCACGGCGAGATCGAGCATCGCCTGTCCCACCCCGATCAGCTCGTGAGACAGTGCCAGCCGCCCGGCGGCGACCGCGCGCTCCCACGTGTCGCGCGCCACGACGGTGCCGACAGAAGGGTCGAACGTTCCGGTCACCCGGGTCCAGCCGGCCCCGGCGTCCACACCCGCGACAGGCACGGCGGCGAGGCCAGAGGGATCGAGCGGGCACAGCGTCACTTCGTCGCCCGTCTTCACGGGCACCACGACCGATGGCGCGTCCGCCGCGTCGGCCAGCACGACCACGTCAGCCGGCGACGCTGCGAGGGTGGTGCCCCGCCAGGGCAGGCCCAGCGCAGCGGCGATGGGGTCCATCCCGAGCCGGCGGCCAATCTCGAGCTCGACGAGCCGCGAGGCACCGCGGTGGCGTCCCTGCGCCTCGGCCAGCGTCCCGACGGCCAGCGCCGGCTCCTGGGCCACGAGCTCGTCCCACCCCAGGTCGACCAGGTCGGTCAGCGTCAGCGGCCCGGAACGCCCGGAGAACAGGTCGTCCGCCGTCCGCCGCAGCTCGTCCTGCACGAAGGTCATCGCCCACCCGCCCGGGGAAGGCGCAGGACGCGCTCGGCGATGATCGACCGCTGGATCTCGATCGCGCCGCCGTAGATGGTCGCCATGCGGGCGTAGAACCAGTCCGCGCGATGCAGGTCGTCGCGGTCCGTGTCCCCGAGCACGAATCCGGCAGGGTCGAGGAGGCGGAAGAGGTCTTCGACCGCCTGTTCCGTCGTGGCCAGGAGCACCTTGTCCACGGAGATCTCAGGACCTGGGTTCTCGCCGCCGGCCAACCGCCGCACCGTGCGGGCGGCGGCCGAGCGCAGGGCGGTGACGCGGACCCAGGCGTCGGCGATGGCCCGCGCCTCTGCGGGGTCCGGGTGCGGAATGGAGCGCGCCAGCTCGGCCA
>JBEKVF010000474.1:0-2595 GCA_049514295.1 Acidimicrobiales bacterium | reverse complement strand
ATCGGTGTGGCCCCACCCTGTCCCAGACGATGGCGATCTGAGTGAATGGTCACATGCACACGCGTCCACGCCCTCCTTCGAGAGACAACCTTGCGCCCCGGGCCTGCCTGTCCCGTGCCGTGGCACTCGCGGCAATGGTCGTGGGGCTCGTGACGACCCTGGCGGTCCTGCCGGGGGCTGGCGCCTCCGCCTCCACCACGTCGGCGGGCAACGCCGCCGTCGTCTCGTCCGAATCGAGCCCGTACGGCAAGGTGCTCATGGTCGGTTCAGGGACGTACAGCGGGTACTCGCTCTACGCGTTCGACCGCAACACGCCGGGTGCCTGCACGACCACCAAGGTCACGGTGCAGAAGATGCAGCTCTCGTGTACCGGGCCGGAGAGCGACACGACTGCCGACTGGCCCGCGCTGACCACGGTGGGCAAGCCCGTCGCCGGGCCGGGCGTCGACCAGCGACTGCTGGGAACCGTGCACCGGACGGATATCGATGCCGATCAGGTCACGTACGCGGGCCGACTCCTCTACCTCTTCGATACAAAACCGCACGTCTTCCAGGGTGAGAACTTCATGGAGACCGCGTTGCCACTCCCCCCGTGGCACGGCCTGTGGTACCTGGTGTCGGCCGGGAACGGGACACCGGCGGTGGGACCGGTCCCGGTGGCGACCGAGAAGATCCCCAATGGCCCCACCGTCCTGGCCGCCGCCATGTTCCAGGGCATGGGCGCGACACCGATCACCGTCTACACCTACAGCAAGGACAAGAAGGACCACAGCATGTGCAGCGGGGCGTGTGCGCTGAGTTGGCCACCCGTCCTGACGACGGCACCACCGGAGGCCGTGGGCCTGCCCGCCGCCTCGCTCGGTGAGGCCAAGCGGTCCGACGGCACGGAGCAGCTCACCTACGAGGGCAAACCGCTCTACTTCTACTCCGGCGAGGTGCCGCAACTCGACCCGGCCACCGGCAACCCGCTGAACCCGGCCACGATCGGCACGGGGAACGGCCTCGCGACTGGTGGTGGGCATTTCTCCATCGTCCCGGCGCCCACATCCTGAGAGGCGTCAGTCGGCGAAGCGGTCGACCAGCACCTCACCGACGCGTCGCACCATGTCCGGCGAGCCCGTCGGCATGTTGAAGACGAAGTACTCCACGCCCGCTGCGGCCAGCTCCTCGACCTGCGCCACCAGCTCGTCCGCCGTCCCGATGTCTGCGCCCGAGGGCCGCTCGCCCATCGCCTGCTCCAGGAAGTCCTTCGTTGCCGCCGTCTCCTCCTCGCTCTCGGTCAGGACGAGCGTGCTCAGTCGGCTGACCGTCACCTCGGAGGGGTCCCGGCCCAATGCCTCGCAGTGGCCGCGCAGGACCTCGACCTTGTGGGCGACCGTGGCGGCGTCCCCGAAGATGTTGGACATGTCGGCGTAGCGCGCCACCAGTTGCAGCGTCCGCTTCTCCCCGCCGCCGCCGATCAGGATGGGAGGCCCACCGGCCTGGACGGGCGGTGGGATGTTGCGGGCCTCGTGGATCCGGTAGTAGCGGCCCTCGAAGCTCGGCGCCTCCTCGGTGAACATGGCCCGGCAGATCTGCAGCGCCTCCTCCAGGCGGTCGAGCCGCTCCCCCGCGGGCGGGAAGTCGAAGCCCAACCCCTCGTGCTCGACGTCGTACCAGGCCGCACCGATGCCGAGGATCGCCCGGCCCGCGCTGATCACGTCGAGGGTGGTCACGATCTTGGCCAGGTGCGCCGGGTTTCGGTAGGTGACACCGGTGACCATGGTGCCGAGTCGCACCGTCTGGGTCCGGACCGCCAGCGCGCCGAGCAGCGTGTACGAATCGAGCATGGGCTCGCTGGGCCCACCCATGGGCGGGAGTTGGTAGAAGTGATCCATCACCCACACCGAGTCGAAGCCGGACTCCTCCGCGGCGGTCGCCATGGCGACGACGCCGTCAAAGAGAGCGCCGGGTGGCCCGCCGGCGGTGAAATTGGGGATCTGCAGTCCGAATCGCATGCCGCCGAACCTACCGGCGCGTCGGCTCCGCTGCGCCGGCGCCCTCACCAGCCGGTGCGGCGGCGCAGCCAGGCGAGCGCCACCGCACCCTGGGCGGCCTGGAAGGGGCGGATGGTCGGCAGTCCCGCCGGCGGCGGTCGGAGGGAACGCTCCACGAAGAAGCCCGCAACGGCGGCGAGGAGGACGGTGATCACGTCCGGGTCGATGGTGACCGGGGGAACGTGGCGTGCCAGCAGCTCCTCGGGAGGGGGCCCGCCCTCCAGCACGACCGAGGGCGCCCACCCGATCACGTCGAAGACCGGCGTCCCGACCGCCGCGTGGGGCCAGTCCACGAACACGACACCCTCGGCGGCGAGGAGCACGTTGTCGGCGCGCACGTCGCCGTGTACGAGCGTGGGGCCCTCGCACGCCGCGGGCCAGCCCGACTCCAGCTCGGTCAGCCTCTCCAGATGTGCGCGGGCCCACCCGTCGAGCCCCGCCGGCGGGGCATGCATCGCGACCAGCTCCGCCCATCCCCCGAAGAGCTTGCGGGCGAAGACGGCCAGATGCTCCAGCGATGGCAGGGGGCTCGGGGTGAGCTCGCGGTGCAGGGACGACA
>JBEKVF010000473.1:0-2599 GCA_049514295.1 Acidimicrobiales bacterium | reverse complement strand
GTCGGATTCGAGGGACTCCATGGAGTCGAAGGCAGTCCGGGCGGCCGAGACGAGCGGGTCGACCTCCTTGGACCCGCTGACGGGAACCGTCCAGGGCTCCGAGAGGGTCTGCCCGACGAGGTGAACGCCCAGCAGCGCGCCGGCCCGGCCGAGGGCCTCGTCGGGGGTCCCGGCAGGGAGGTCGATGGTCCGCTTCTCCACCGCACCGTCGGAGAGCACCACGACGAGCAGCGCGTGCTGCGGCGACAGACCCACGAGCTGGACCGAGCGGATGGTGGCGGTGTCGTGCGAGGGCCCGACGACCACGGCGGCGTAGGAGGTCAGCTCCGAGAGCAGGCCGGTCGCCCGCTCAAGCACGGTCTCCATTTCGCCGTGCACCTGGTCGAAGAACTGGGTCACCTGGCGCCGCTGAATCGGGCCGAGCACGCCCGGTGCGGTCAGGTGGTCCACGAAGAAGCGGTAACCCTTGTCGGTCGGGATGCGCCCCGCGCTCGTGTGGGGCTGCACCAGGTAGCCCTCGCGCTCGAGCGCCACCATCTCGGAGCGCACGGTGGCCGGGGACACCTGCACCCCCGACGCGTTGGCCACATGGGAGGAGCCGACCGGCTCCGCGGTCCCGATGTACTCGGTCACCACTGCCTCGAGGATGGCGGCCCGGCGGGAGTTCAGGTCGCGTTCCTCACAGGCGGCGTCGGAGGTCGGGGCGGGGTCAGCGTGCGGTGTCATGGGCGTGCCTGGCACTCAAGTCTACCGAGTGCCAGGGGTCGACCCCCGGGCAGGCCTGGGCGGCCGG
This sequence comes from Acidimicrobiales bacterium, assembly GCA_049514295.1. GTDB lineage: Bacteria > Actinomycetota > Acidimicrobiia > Acidimicrobiales > RAAP-2 > Bog-473. The sequence goes on along the minus strand of JBEKVF010000473.1, from coordinate 1,806 downwards.
TCGGCGGCCCGGGCACCAGGTTCGGCTCCGGTACGGTCCGCGTCAGTCGTCGCCCAGGCGCAGGGCCGAGATGAAGGCCTCCTGGGGCACCTCGACCCGACCGATGTTCTTCATCCGCTTCTTGCCTTCCTTCTGCTTCTCCAGGAGCTTGCGCTTGCGGGTGATGTCACCGCCGTAGCACTTGGCCAGGACATCCTTGCGCTTGGCCTTGACCGTCTCCCGGGCGACGATGCGCCCGCCGATGGCCGCCTGGATCGGGACGTCGAAGAGCTGGCGCGGGATCAGCTCGCGCAGCTTCTCGGCCATCTTGCGCCCGTAGACGTCGGCCGACACCTTGTGCACGATGGTGGAGAAGGCGTCGCAGGGTGCGTGGTTGATCAGGATGTCGACCCGCACCAGGTTGGCCGTGGCGTAGTCGGCCGGCTCGTAGTCGAGGCTGGCGTACCCCTTGGTGCGGCTCTTCAGCTGGTCGAAGAAGTCGATGACGACCTCGGCCAGCGGTATGGAGTACACGAGCTCGACCCGCTCGGGCGAGAGGTACTCCATCCGGGTCATCTCGGCGCGGCGGCTCTGGCACAGCTCCATCACGGTGCCGGTGTACTCGCTCGGCGTGATGATGGTCGCCGTCAGGATCGGCTCGTCGATGTGGTCGATGCGACTGGCGTCGGGCAGCTCGGTCGGGTTGTCCACGTCGAGCTCGCTGCCGTCGGTCAGGAAGGCCCGGTAGGCCACACTCGGTGCGGTGGCGATCAGCGAGAGGTCGAACTCACGCTCCAGGCGCTCGCGCACGATCTCCATGTGCAGGAGGCCGAGGAACCCACAGCGGAAGCCGATGCCAAGCGCGTGGGAGGACTCGGGCTCGAAGGTGAAGCTGGCGTCGTTGAGCTTGAGCTTCTCGAGCGCGTCGCGCAAATCCGGGAGCTCGTCCCCGTCCACGGGGTAGAGGCCGCAGAAGACCATGGGCTTGGGGTCCCGGTAGCCGGCCAGGGCCTCGGTGGTCCCGTGCTGGGCCGTCGTGACCGTCTCACCGGAACGGGCCTCGCCGACGTCCTTGATCCCGGCGATGAGGTAGCCGACCTCGCCGGGGCCGAGCTGTTGCACCGGGAGGGCCTCCGGCGTGCGCACGCCCACCTCCTCGATGTCGTGGACGGCGCCGGCCTGCATGAAGCGCAGGCGGGCACCCGAGTGCAGCATGCCGTCGACGATCCGGATGGAGCTCACGACGCCGCGGTATTGGTCGTAGGAGGAGTCGAAGATCAGGGCGCGCAGGGGTGCATCCGGGTCGCCCTCGGGATGCGGGATGCGGGCGATGATCGCATCGAGCAGCTCGGCCACCCCCTCGCCTGTCTTGGCCGAGATGCGCAGGATGTCCTCGGCCGGCAGACCGAGCACGTGCTCAATCTCGAGGGCGCAGCGCTCCGGGTCGGCCGCCGGCAGGTCGATCTTGTTGAGCACGGGCACGATCTCGAGGTTGTTCTCGAGGGCCTGATAGCAATTGGCCAGCGTCTGGGCCTGGATCCCCTGCGAGGCGTCCACCAGGAGGACGGCGCCCTCGCAGGCGGCCAGCGAGCGGGAGACCTCGTAACCGAAGTCGACGTGGCCGGGGGTATCGATCAGGTGGAGGATGTGGCCGCCGTGCTCGACCCGCACGTTCTGGGCCTTGATGGTGATGCCCCGCTCCCGCTCGATGTCCATCGAGTCGAGGTACTGCTCGCGCATCAGCCGGGGATCGACCGCTCCGGTGATCTCGAGGATGCGATCGGACAGGGTCGACTTGCCGTGGTCGACGTGGCTGATGATGGAGAA
>JBEKVF010000472.1:0-2600 GCA_049514295.1 Acidimicrobiales bacterium | reverse complement strand
GCTCCGCCACGGCGCTTGTCGCTACGGTCGGAGAGGGGCAACCGTCGATGCTTCCGGGGTACGCGCCGGTCATCGGCCTCCCGAGGCGCCCCACGCCAGGGCGACCGCGGAGGATGAATTCGCTGGTCAACAGTGCGAACGACGCCGCCATTCGGCGATGGCGCCTCAGTCCGGGTCCCGACCCATCGCCTGGGTGCACAGCCTCTCATCTCCCTTTTCGGACGTGTCGCACGGCCTCTACAGAGCCAGACGCCACTTTCCCGGTCTCTCGGGCGCGCCTTGCATACAATATGTGATTGGCGAGCCTAGCGACCCCACCTTCGGGCATCCGGCCGAACGGACGACGGCAAACTGCGCGAGTTGTAGGGCAAGACCGTCTCAACTCTGAGACCGGCCGGAAGCCGCCCAGGGGCCGCTTGACCTCGATTCTTTGACGTTTACGGTGGCCCAGCGACTTCAGCTGAGACACCGCCGGGACGAGGAGTCGCCCGAGGTGTGGGTGCCGAAAACCCATCCGCCCAGGTCATGCAACCATGCGGTATTCGTGGATGAGGCCGCCCAGGACGTCGGTTCGTTGGAGGTGCGCGCTGTCGGCCTCACAGGTCGGAGCCGGAGTGGTGTCGGCGTTGGACGGTGCCTGCTGGCTAAGGGACCGGTGCGGACGGTGCCGGTTGTAGTGCTCGACGTACTCGCCGAGCACGGCTTCGAGGTGACGTCGTCCGAGGATGAGCATGCGGTCGAGGCACTCTCGCCGGGCGGTGCCCACGAATCGCTCGGCGATGGCGTTCGCCCGTGGCGCCCGGACCGGGGTCTTGATGATCCTGATGCCCTCTGCGGCGAAGACGGCGTCGAAGGATCCGCTGAACTTGGTGTCTCGGTCACAGATGAGGAACTTGACCGCAGCGGCCCGCTCGGCGAGCTCCATGCAGATGTTGCGGGCCTGCTGGGTCACCCAGTCGGTGGCCGGCTTGGCGGTCACGCCGGCGATCCGGACGGTCCGGGTGTCGTGGTGGATGAAGAAGAGCACATAGATCCGGCGGAGCAGCACGGTGTCGACGCTGAAGAAGTCGCAGGCGATCAGGCCCTTCGCCTGAGCAGCGAGGAACTCGGCCCAGGATGGCCCTGACCGCCTGGGCGAGGGTTCGATGCCGTGACGCTTGAGGATCGCCCAGACGCTCGATGGGGCGATCGGGATGCCCATGGTGGCGAGCTCGCCCTGGATCCGCCGGTAACCCCAGGCTGGGTTCTCCTTGGCCAGCTGGAGTATGAGCGCAGTGGTTCCTGCGGGGATAGCCGGCCGGCCCGGCCGACCGTGTGGGCAGGTCCAGCGCTTGGCGACGAGGTCACGGTGCCAGCGCAACAAGGTGGCCGGCTGGACGAAGCACCGTCCCTGGCGAAGGCGAGGGAGCAGTCGCACCAGGCCGGCCAGCACGGCCCGGTCGGCCGGCTGCAGCGCCGGACGGTGGACCTGGCGTCGGAGTACCGCGACCTCGTGGCGCAGCATGACGACCTCGACTGCGAGGTAGCTCTCCTTGCGGCAGGAGAGTCGGACCAGCTGGAGGACGCGAACGAACGCCCGGTACAGGAACGAGAGGGCCACCGCCGGATGCTTGCCGCATCAGGCGCTGACGTCAAAGTCCAGCTCACGGCCCATGGATGGCGTTCTCGGCACCCACAAGTTCTACACAGTGACGTGCCAAGGTCACCGACGGACAAGCTGTCGACGATCATGGTATTCCCCCAGGGCTCGATCACGTAGTTCCGCAGCCGGCCGCCGGGGGATCGTCTAGTCGATCGCCCTCTTCTCCTGGCGTCGATTGACCAGTGCCTGGTGTCGAGGGTGACGTTGCGGACCTCGTCCGGCGCGGTAGCAGATGGCTCGTGGGGGTCGTGTTGCCTCGGTGATCAATGTAAGAGTCACGTCGCCCACCCAGGTGATGCCGCCCTCGTATCGGGCCACCCTATGCGCGCAAGCGGCACTTCTTGCCCGGGCCAGTCGAATACACGTTGCAACCGAAAACAGCAACTATGGGCGCACATCCGAGAAGGGACTTATCCCAGATCCGCCTCGTTTCTCGCTGTGCATCACCGGGCTGGAGCGGTGACGAGCCAATCCAGATCAGACGTTCGGTCACGGCTTCGACCAACCCCGATCAGACACTGCCGACCCTCAGCTCGCAGCGGCGGTGCCTCGGCTGGGTCGTGTCAATGAAGCTCACAGAACGGGCAGGCCGAGATCGAGGTTCGGGCGGTCTAGGCCGCCGTCGACCTCGAGCACCTTGCCGGTCACGTACGCACCCGCCGGCGACGCCAGAAAGAGCACCGCGGCGGCGATCTCCTCGGGGTCGGCGATTCGCCGAACGAGCGTGCCCTCCTCCATCTGCCGCTTTATCGTGTCGTCCCGGGTGACAAACTCCAACGCCGCCGTGGCCGTCGACCCGACGGCAATGGCGTTGACCCGGATACTCGGCGCGAGATCGCAGGCCGCCAGTCGAGTGTAGTGAGCCAGCGCCGCCTTGGCGGTGCCGTAGGCGAGGTAGCCGCGGCCGGCGACGCGCCCCATCGCCGACGAGATGTTGATGATCGACCCGCCACCGCCA
>JBEKVF010000471.1:0-2624 GCA_049514295.1 Acidimicrobiales bacterium | reverse complement strand
GAAGAGGGTGGCATTCATGGCGGCGCCGATGGTAGGCCCGAACGCGGAGTAGTCGGTCACCCGCGCCCCGCAGAGGAAGATCGGGTTCGGAAACCCGGTCACGTCACTGGCCAGGAAGTCCACGTGCTTGAGCATGGTGCCGACGAACGCCGTGGGCACGAAGTTCAGTGCGCCGGCGATGGCGTCGGTGAACGCCAGTGACCGCTCGGAGCGGGCAGCCCGGCAGGCGGCACCGATGGCGCGCATGCGCTTGACCGGGTCCGCCATGCTCAGCGGCACCCGCAACCGCTGCAGCGTGATCCGGTTCCCGCCGGGAGCGTCGCCGGCCTTGCGGATGCTGATCGGCAGCGTCACGGTCAGCTCGTCGACCGTCGCGCCGTGATGTTCGTGGTAGCGGCGCAGGCCACCGGTGACCCCGGCCATGAAGCTGTCGTTGAGCGTCCCGCCGCTGACGGCACCCGCCTGCTTCAGCTCGTCCAGGCCCACGGTGATGGTGTGCAGGACCCGTCCGGGCCCGCGCTGGGTCATGACCGGCGACAGCACCGCAGGGAGCGGTCGTACCGTGCGCCCGATGGAGCGGGCCGTCTCCACGACGTCCGCGCCCGCGCACAGCGGATGGCGGACGGCCCTGGCTGCCGCACCCGGCGCGAGATGCACCGCCTCGAAGGCTCCGTCGCGCAGCCGGGTGGCACGGTCGGCCAGCGCCTCCAACACGAGCTGGCGGCCCCCGGCCTGCTCGCCGGTCGGCGCCGCGGGGACCGGGTCACTGACCCTGTGGTCGGCTTCGGCGTCGAAAAGCGCCAGGGCGAGCTGCACACCCCCGATTCCGTCGGTCAGCGAGTGGTGCATCTTCATGACGATGGCGGCCCCGTCCTGCTCCAACCCTTCGACGAGCGTGAACTCCCACAGCGGGCGCGTGCGGTCGAAGCCACTCATGGCGGCGAGCGCCGCGAATCGCAGCACCTCGTCCCGGCCGTGCGGTGCAGGGGCGTCGACCCGGCGCAGATGCCAGGCGACGTCGAAGTGCACATCGGTCGTCCACCGTGGTGTGGACAGGCGACCGGGGACCTCGAACAGGCGCTGGCGGAACGAGGGGACCTGACGGGTCGCCCGCTCGAGCCGCAGGACGAGATCCTCCCAGGCGGGCGCCGCCTCCAGCCAGGCGATGGCGACCACGGTCGAGCGCAACTCGGGATCTCTCTCCATGTACCAGGTGAAGGCGTCGTTCTGGCGCATGAACGGCGACGTTCTCATGCCTCCAGCTATCCACGGCGCCCGGGGGGTGTCTAGAGACCAAGGTCACCTACTCGGTGGCCGGGGGTGTCCCGGACCGGGTGGGTCAGTCGAGCAGGTCGGGGTCGGCCGCCAGCTCGGCCCGGACGGCCGCTTCCCAGAAGCCGAGGAAGCCCTCGCCGTCGTTCCTCGCCACGAGGTCGATGAACGCCTGCGGGACGCTGGACGCGCCCGAGCCCCCGACGGCGCGGGCGTACCAGGCGTGCTGGCAGCGCTGCTCGAGCGCCACGGCGCGCTGATGCACGGCGCGGGCCGAGCCCCCCAGGACGAAGACGCCGTGGCCGGCGAGGAGCGCCATGGACGCACCGCCCATCTGCTCCACGGCGCGCCGGGCGCTCCCCGCGTCGTTCACCGGCCCCTCGTACTCGTCGACGAGGGTCAGCGTGCCGCCGCCGAGCGCCGAGCTCTGGTCGAGGATGGGCGGCAGCTCGGCCAGGTCGGCCCATACGGTGCCGAACAGCGGGTGGTTGTGCACCGCCCACCCGACGTCGGCCCGCAGCTTGTGCAGCTCGAGGTGGAGCGGGATGCCGAGCGGGACCGGCCAGTCCCCCTCGACGACCCGCCCGTCGAGGTCGATGCGGAGCACCTGCGACGGCCGCAGCTCGGCCCAGGTGAGCAGCCACGGGTTGCAGAGGAGCGTGCCGTCGCCGAGGTTGACCGTGATGTGCCCGGCCAGGTGGTCGTTGTAGCCCTCCCGCCACAGCGCGCGGGCCAGGAAGACGAGCTCCTCGCGGGGCGTGAGGTCCGGCATCAGCTTGTCGGCGGTCGGCATGAACACGGTCGCCTCCTCTCAGCGCGGCAGGACGTGGTCGGGGAGCGGGTGGCGGTACAGGGCGGCCGCGTTCTCGCAGCACATGGCGCGCAGCTCATGCGCCGGAATGTGGCCCCAGCACTTCTCGATCACGTCCTGGGTGTCGGGCCACGTGCTGTCGCCGTGCGGGTAGTCGACCTCGACCATGATGTGGTCGACGCCGATGGCATGGCGGGTGTCGATGGTCGAGGGGTCGTCGATCGTGCAGAACCAGAAGTTGCGGCGCAGCACCTCGGCCGGCCGGAGCTCCCAGCCGGCGCCGTAGCCGGAGCGGTCGACGATGTTGTCGAGCCGGTCGGCCAGCATGGCCACCCAGCCGATGCCGCCCTCGCTCATGGCGATCTTCAGGGTCGGGAATCGCAGGGCGTAGCCGGACCACAGCCACTCGGCGCACGCCGTGAGCGACAGCTGCCCGAACAAGGTGGCGCCGAGATGGAGCTGGTCGATCCCGGCCCCGGGCGGGGCGGGGGTCAGGCCGGAGCTCCCGACATGCAGTGAGACGACGGTGTCCGTCTCGACC
>JBEKVF010000470.1:0-2624 GCA_049514295.1 Acidimicrobiales bacterium | reverse complement strand
AGCGAATGGCAGCCACCGCCTGAGGTCGACTACGGGGCCCGGTTGGCCGACGCGGTGTCCGATCCGTGGAAGGCGATGACTTCCGGCGGCAGCACCGGGCGACCGAAGGTGATCCTGGCGATCACGCCCGGGCTGATCGACCCGGACGAGCCGCCTCCCATGAACATGACCAGGGACGGATGCACCGTCGTGCCGGGGCCGCTTTACCACAACGGCCCGTTCGTGTGGACGACGATGAGCCTCCTGGCCGGCCGCCACGTCGTGCTGCTCGGGCGTTTCGATGCCGCGGCGACGCTCCGGCGCATCGCCCAGTACCGAGCGGACATGGTGTACCTGGTCCCGACGATGATGCTTCGTATCTGGCGCCTCCCGGAGGAGGAACGCCTGGCGAATGAACTCTCATCGCTCGCGGTCGTCTGGCACATGGGAGCGCCGTGCCCCGCTTGGCTCAAGCATGCGTGGATCGACTGGCTCGGGCCCGAACGGATCTGGGAGCTCTACGCTGGTACCGAGGGGCAGGCGTCGACCTTCATCCGCGGGGACGAGTGGCTGGCGCACGAAGGGTCGGTCGGTCGTCCGGTGTATGGCGAGGTCTGCATCGTCGGCCCCGGGGGTGAACGACTGGCGCTGGGCGAGGTGGGAGAGATCTACCTCCGCTCGGGCGAGTCCTCGCCGCCGATCTACCGTTACGTCGGTGCCACTGCCCGCGCCCTCGGCGACGGTTGGGAATCACTCGGCGACATGGGCTGGGTCGACGAGGACGGCTATGTGTATATCACCGACCGCCGGGATGACATGGTGCTGGTCGGCGGGGCCAACGTCTACCCGGCCGAGATCGAGGCCGCGCTCGAGGAGCACCCGCAGGTGCGGTCCTGTGCGGTGGTCGGCCTACCCGACGAGGAGGCGGGCAACCGCCTCCATGCGATCGTGCAGATCGAAGGCAACGTCACGCCTGACGAGCTACGCGTCCACCTGAGCGAGCGGCTGGTGTCCTACAAGCTGCCTCGCACGTTCGAGTTCGTAAGCGAGCCGGTCCGCGATGATGCCGGTAAGGTCTGCCGGTCGGCCTTGCGCGACGCACGAACCTCGACCTGAACGGGCTCGCTCGCCTGCGCGCATGGTGGGTCACGACGACTCGTACCCCGTCCAGGTTCTGCACCCGCCCGAGCGCGGCGTCGATCTTGCCGTCGCGTTCGGAAACCACCCGCGCCGCCGGAGAGTACGTGCCCGGTGTCGGACGTGTGAGTGGTGGTGAGGAGTACGAACGACGACGAGCTGTCGACGCCTTCGTGTCGGAACGCGAACCGGCCCGAACCGGTGGTCCGTTCCGGTATCGACACGACCAGGTAGACGGCCTACCACCCGGCCGGTGCCCCTCCAACGCCCCGCTGTTCTCGACGAACTCACGGCGCTCCTGCCCCCCGACGGGCTGATCACTGATCCTGACGTGGTCGAGTCGTACCGCCGCGACCGGGCGGAGACGGTCCGACCCGGTGTCCCGCTGGCCGTGGTGCGGACCCGGTCGAGGGCCGAGGTGCAAGCGACTCTGGGCACCGCCAGCCGATACCGCGTGCCGGTCGTCCCCCGCGGTGGGCTGTCGGGTGGCGCCGCCGCCATCGACGGCTGCATCGTGCTGTCCACGGAGCGGATGCGATCGGTCGAGGTGCGCCCCGACGCCATGGTTGCCGTTGTGCAGCCAGGGGCTCTCAACGTGGAGGTCAAAGAAGCGGCCCGGGCGTGCGGTCTGTGGTACCCACCGGATCCCTCGAGCTTCGAGATCTCCTCGATCGGCGGAAACCTGGCGACCAATGCCGGCGGCCTGTGCTGCGTGAAGTACGGCGTAACGGGCCAGTACGTGCTGAGCGTCAAGGTCGTGCTTGCTGACGGCACACCCGTTCGCCTCGGCCGAGACACGATCAAGGATGTCGCTGGCTACGACCTGAAACGCCTCTTCATTGGAAGCGAGGGCACCCTCGGTGTTATCACTGAGGCCACGTTGCGGCTTCGGCCCGCCCCACCACCGCCATCACTCTCGTCGCCACCTTCCCGGACGTGCGCGCCGCGGGCGTCGCCGTGACCGCGATCATGGCGACCCTGCGACCGGCTGAGCTCGAGTTGATGGACCGCTCCACCGTGCAGGCTGTCGAGCGGCTGACTCGGATGGGCTTTGATGACAGCTGCGGTGCGCTGCTGCTCGCCCGAACCGACGCGGGCGGCCAGCAGGCGGCCGCCGAGGCGGCAGTGATGACCGCCGCTTGCGAGCGAGCGGGCGCCGACTACGTAGCGGCCACGGACGACGATACGGAGGGCCAGCAGCTCATGGAGGCGCGCCGCATGGCTGTGCCCGCTTTGGAATGCCTGGGCACGACGCTCATAGAGGACGTGGGGGTGCCCGTGCCGCGCGTCCCCGACCTCGTCGTCGGGATCGAGGAGATAGCGGCCCACCACGCGATCACGATCGCCACCTTCGGCCACGCCGGCGACGGCAACCTCCACCCGCTGATCGTGTTCGACCCGCTCGATCCCGATAGCGTGCTGCGCGCCGAGCACGCTATTGCTGGCGTGATGGAAGTGGCACTGGCGCTCGACGGGACAATCACTGGCGAGCATGGCGTCGGCACTCT
>JBEKVF010000469.1:0-4167 GCA_049514295.1 Acidimicrobiales bacterium | reverse complement strand
CCCCCCGGCGATCCCCCCAACGGTCCCCGCGCGCCTCGGGGCCAATGAGATCCACCGCCAGGTTCGCCAGCTCCTGGTCGCAGTGCGCCCAGGCCGGCTTGGCCAGGCTGCCGCCCGCCCCGGCGACCGACGGGTCGGCCGGGGACCGCTCGGTGAGAAAGCGCAAGCACGCGATGTCGCGTAGATGAAGTCGTCGCCGTCTTCGACGGTCTGGGTGCGCAGCCCAGCTATCGGGGTCGGGTCACGATGTCCGAAGATGACGAGACCGTTGCAGGTGGACATTCGGCGTCCGGCGCAGTCGATCACGGATCGTTCTGTATGCACCCAGCAGTCCCATCACGACCCTACATCGATCCCCAGGTACCGCTCGAAGACGTCCTCGCCCGCCAAGTCGTCGGCGGGCCCCGAAAATATGACCTGGCCCCGGTTGAGCAAGTAGACGCGATCGGCAATTTCCAGGGCGCGGGTCACATACTGCTCGACCAACAGCAACGACGTGCCGGTCGCCGCGATCTGCCTCAGCATCTCGAATATCTTGTCAACGACCAGCGGGGCCAGCCCGAGGGAAGCTTCGTCCACCACCACCAACCTCGGGTTGGACACATAGGCGCGGACCAGTGCCAGCATCTGCTGCTCACCGCCGCTGAGACTTCCGGCGGTCTGCTCGATCCGCGTGCCGAGAATAGGAAACAAATCCACCGCCCGTTCGATACTGGCGTGCTCTTTCCGTTTGGGTGACTGCAGGATCAGGTTGTCCCGCACGCTGAGCGACGGGAAGATGCCCCTACCCTCGGGCAGGTGGCACAGTCCCTTGCGGGCCATCACGTGAGCGGCTGCGCCGGTCATGTCCTCCCCGTCGAATCTGATCGAGCCACTCTTTGTACGGATGAACCCTGAGGCCGTACGCAACAGAGTCGTCTTGCCAGCACCGTTCGGACCCAACAGCGCCACCACGGAGGAGTCAGCCACACACAGGGAGACGTCCCGCAGAACCACCGTGTCCCCGTAGCCCGCCGTGACATGCTCAACCTCAATCACGGGGTGCTCCCCGACCGGGGCTGTCGCTGAGGCACCCGTCACGTGAACTCCTCTTCGTGCGTCGCGAGGGCGGGGTCTCCCGCGCCCTCCGAGCCCAGATACGCAGCCCGTACGGTTGAGCTGGCCAGCATTTCTTCAGGAGTCCCTTCGAAGATCAGCCGACCAAAGTCCAGCACGAAGATGTTCTGGCACACCTGGCGGACAAGCTCCATGTCGTGCTCAACGAGAAGGATTCCCATGCCCCGCTCGGCCAGGGCAGTCTGCAGGATCTGCCCGAACCTCTGGGTCTCCGCACCGTCGAGTCCAGCGGATGGCTCGTCGAGCAGCAGCACGGAAGACGGACCAGCCAGCACTCGCGCCAGCTCGACCATCCGCCGTTGCCCGGTAGGGAGCAGGCCGGCCTGCAACCCAGCCAGAGCGCCGATGCCGGTCAATTCAATGGCTTCGGCCACGGCTCGGTCGATGGTGGCGTCGTCCCGACGGCTGCTCATGAGCTGAGTTCGGGGGTTGCTGCCCGCCAGGAAAGCCTCGCGGCCCAGTGCCACGTTCTCCCGCACGGTCAGCGAGTTGAACAATTCGGCTCGTTGGAATGTTCGGCCCAGTCCCAGCCGCGATCTGCCCGCTGGACCGGTCGTCGTGACGTCGGCCCCGTGCAGCAGGATCCGACCCGAGGTGGGCTTCATCAGCCCGGAGCAGGCATTGAACGTGGTCGTCTTGCCGGCACCGTTGGGACCCACCAGGCCGGTGATCAGACCCATTGGTGCGTTGAGACTGACGTCTTCGACCGCGTGAAGCCCGCCGAAGTACACGGCCAGATGTTGGACCTCAATGCCGGGTCCCTCGGCCGACTTGGTGACAGCGGCAAGGTGGGCTGTGGCCGCGGCGACCGCGTCCTCGGCCATCGGGTGACCCTCGAACACAGTGGTGCGTCCCTCAGCGTCAACGGGCTCTGGCTCGGGCTGGCGCCCACCCCACCGGTCGAGGACGTTCCGCAGCCGCCGGGGCACCGAGGGGATCTTGTCGCGCTGCATGGCATACGTCGTGGCGAAGAACCCGAATCCGATCTCCAGGTAGATGTTGATGTTGGAGATGGTCACGTACCCGGGGATGATGGTATAGCCGAAGGCGGCAATCAGCCCGTACCAGGGCACGCCGCACACGCTGATGACGACCAGGGCAACCAGGATGAGCGAGTTGAACGAGCTGTAGTTACTGCCCACGCTGTAGTGGAACAGTACGGCCAGCAGGGCTCCAGACAGGCTGGCGAAGGTCGCCGAAATGCAGAAGATGAGTACTCGCACCACGTTGGTGGTGGTGCCGTGGGTTTCGAGGGCGGTCGGTGAGTCGGACAGGGCCGCGAGCAGCCGGCCCATGCGTCCCCGGTGGATGCCGATGATGGCCGCCACGCTCAATAGGGCAATCACCAACAGCACGTAGTAGAAGCCGGTGTCGGTGGCCATGTGCCAAGGCCCGATGCTGTAGTCCGGCCCGGACAGTCGGATGGCTGGGATGGACACGATGGCACCGACCGGAGCCGCGATGAGCGACGCCAGAATGAGGGCGACCAGCCACGGCATGTGGTAGCTGTCGGTGAAGTGGCCGAATGCGGCGGCGCCCACTGCGGCGAACGCCAGGTGGCAGAGCGAGATCTGTCCGGCGCTACGGACCAGCAGTCCGAGCGAGAGGAAGAGGATGACGTCGATCAAGGCGTTCGACCATATGGACAGATTGGTGCCCACCAAGCTCGGCACGAAGGCAAGGGCCAGAACCACTACGGCACCGAACACCAGCCGGACCCTCGTCGGCGCGTACCACGACCTCCGGACAGGCAGGCTCTGGACGACGCGGCGTTCGGCCAACCGGGCCTTGGGGGTGACCACCAGCACCACGAAGAGGATGATGAAGGGCAGGCTGGCCGGGAACCCGCTCAGCCAGCTGATCGACACCGCGTACTTCGCTGACAGGGCCCCGGCTACCCCGATGAACAGCCCGCCCACGAACGTGAGCGGGAGGCTCGAGAAGTACCCGATGGCCGCGGCCCCGAATGCCTGCACCACGAGCATGGTGATGACCAGGGCGTCCAGATTGAGGGAGGGGGCGAGCAGCAGGCCCGCCATGGAGGCGAACACCATCCCGATGATCCATGCCCAGCGCCGCACCCGGACTGGGTTCTCACCGGTCATCGACACCAGATCGGGGTTGTCCACCAACCCGCGCATGGCGGCACCCAGCCGCACGTGGCGGAAGAAGTAGTACAGGACGCCGCAGGCCAGCACGGAGATGATCACCACGATGATCTGGTCCCAGCCCACCTCGACCCCGCCGATGGGGATGGACTCTTGAGGGAGAAATTGCGGGACGCTCGAGCTGCTGTCGCTGCCGTACCAGAGTTGGCCGACACCCAGCACCATCAGGAGGAGACCCACGGTGGCGACGACCTTGAGGGTGTCCCCCACCGGCTCGAGGCTCCGGGCCAGCAGTTCCATGCCCAGACCTTCGAGCGGGGCGAGCACCAAGAGACAGAGGGCAGCGGCGAGGGGCCACGCCATCCCGTGCTCGGTATGGAGGAAGTAGAAGACGAAGACAGACAGGGAAGCAAGCGCACCGTATGCGAAGTTGAAGATCCCCGACGTCTTGTAAGTCAGGACCAGCCCGGTGGCCGCCAGTCCGTACACCGAGCCGGTGGCGACGCCGATGACGATAAATGGGAGGAAATCCTGCAGCATCGTCAGTACACTTGCACCGCGGTCACGGCGTCACTTCTGACGGCCCGGTCGGCGCTTCGAGTCAGTTCTTCGTGGCGCAGACCAACTTGCCGCTGTTGAGCAGCACAAACTTATGGTTCTTGATGCCCATGGTGTAGAAGCACGGGTTCGAGGCGATCTTGCCCTTCTCGAAATGGATCGGAGGGGACAGCCCGCCCAACGTGGTGCCCGCGGGCAGGTGGTAGAGCCCGTCCGTGATCTCGGCCGCCGTTGGGGTGGCGGTGACGTTGCCTGCCTGGATCGCCTCTTGAACCTCAATGCCCGCCGCCCATGTGGACATGGCGATCTCCCCGAAGTTGGGGCTCGTCGGAACCGACGGGGCGTACTTGTCCAGTTCGTCGTAGAAGGTCTTCGTGGCGTCGTT
>JBEKVF010000468.1:0-2639 GCA_049514295.1 Acidimicrobiales bacterium | reverse complement strand
TGATCACCTCTCCGGTGGCTGGGTTGCGGACGTCCACGAACTGATCTTTGCCGATGGTGGCCCGGGCCCCCAACCGGTGGCCCGGCCGGCCGGGCGGCGCGCCGGTACAGTGCGGGACCGTGCCCGAGTCCCCGTCCCCGTCTCCGTCTCCGTCTCCGTCTCCGTCTCCGTCTCCGTCTCCGTCTCCGTCTCCGGTCCAATTCAACCTGGCCCAGGCCTTCGACACGCTCGTCGAGTCCCTGGCCGACCGGGAGTGCATCGTGTGGAGGGACCGGCGCCTCACCTACGGCGACGTGGCCGAGCGCTCGCGCCGGCTGGCCGCCTACCTCCACGGGCGGGGCCTGCGCCTGCACCGCGAGCGCGCCGAGCTCCAGGGCCACGAGTCGGGGCAGGACCATGTCGCCCTGGCGCTCTACAACGGCAACGAGTACCTGGAGGGGATGCTGGGCTCGTACCGGGCCCGGGTCGCCCCGTTCAACGTCAACTACCGCTACGTCGGCGAGGAGCTGCGCTACCTGCTCAACGACGCCCGGCCGCGGGCGCTGATCCTGCACTCCTCGCTGGCCCCCACCCTCGCCGACGTGCTGCCCACGCTGGACTCGCCCCCCGACGTGCTGCTCCAGGTGGCCGACGAATCGGGCCACACCCTCCTCCCCGGGGCGGCGTGGTACGAGGAGGCACTGGCCGCATCCTCGCCCGACGGAGCGCCGGTCGAGCCGTCCCCCGACGACCTGTACATCCTCTACACGGGGGGCACCACGGGCATGCCCAAGGGCGTGCTGTGGCGCCAGCACGACATCTTCATGGCCGCCATGGGCGGGCGGAAGGTGGGCACGTGGGAGATCGTCACCAGCTACGAGGGCATCACCGAGCGGCTGGCCGAGAGCTTCCCGCTCAAGCTGATGCTGCTGCCGCCCCTCATGCACGGCGCGGCGCAGTGGGCGGCCTTCATGCTGATGGCCCAGGGGGCGACGATCGTCTTCCCCGACGACACGCGGCGCGTCGACCCCGACGACGTGTGGTCCACCGTCGAGCGGGAGGGGGCCAACACCATGAGTGTCGTCGGCGACGCCGTGCTGCGCCCGCTGCTGCTCCAGCTCGACAAGAAGAGCTACGACCTCTCCTCGTTCTTCGCCGTGGGCAACGGCGGCGCGCCGCTGACCCCGGCCGTGCGGGCCATGGCGCTCGAGCGCCTGCCCAACCTCGTCATCTCCGACTCGGCGGGCTCGTCGGAGACCGGGGCGCAGATGCACGCCACCTCGGTCGACGACGTCGAGGTCGGGACGTTCCTGCCCGGGCCGGGCACCGTCGTGGTGGACGAGTCACTGTCACGCGTGCTCGTGCCGGGGCACGAGGGCAACGGGTGGCTGGCCCAGACCGGGAGCGTGCCGCTGGGGTATCTCGGGGACCCGGACAAGACGGCGCGCACCTTCCCCGTGATCGACGGCGTCCGCTACTCCATCCCCGGCGACCGGGCGCGGCACCTCGCCAACGGCGAGATCCAGCTGCTCGGCCGCGACTCGGTGACGGTGAACTCGGGCGGCGAGAAGATCTTCGTCGAGGAGGTCGAGCGCGCCATCGCCGGCCACCCCGCCGTGGCCGACGTCGTCGTGACCGGCCGCCCGTCGGAGCGCTGGGGCTCCGAGGTGGTCGCCGTCGTGCAGCTCGCCGAGGGCGCATCGTCCGACCAGGCGTCCATCGTCGACCACGCCTCGGCGCACATCGCCCGCTACAAGCTGCCCAAGGAGGTCGTGTTCGTGGCGAACATCCAACGCTCGCCCTCGGGCAAGGCCGACTACCGCTGGGCGGCCGAGACGGCCGTCAAGGGCGCCGGGGGGGCGTAGCCACGGCGAGGGCGGCGGCAGGGGCGGGTCCGGTGATCGAGACCTCCCGGCTCATCCTACGACCGTTCACCGAGGTGGACCGGGGGCCTTTCGCCGAGCTGAACGCACACCCTCTGGTGGTCGAGTCGCTGGGGTCGTCGCCGACCCGGGTCGAGAGCGACGCCTTCGTCGACCGCATCGGGGCGGAGATGGTGCGCGAGGGCTGGGGGCTGTGGGCCGTCGAGGTGGCCGGCGGTGCGCCGTTCGCGGGCATAGTCGGGTTGCACCGGGTCAACGCCGCCCTCCCCTGCGCCCCGGCCGTCGAAGTGGGCTGGCGGCTGCACCCCGACCACTGGGGGCACGGGTACGCCACCGAGGCGGCCCTGGCTTCCCTGCGGTTCGGTTTCGACGAGGCCGGGCTGGCCGAGATCGTGGCGTTCACCGCGACCCCCAACACCCGCTCGCAGGCGGTCATGGCACGGATCGGCATGGTGCGCGACCCGGGCGCGGACTTCGACCACCCCAGGGTCCCCGAGGGCAGCCCCCTCCGGCGCCACGTGTTCTACCGCGCCACCGCGCCGCGATCCCGCCCTAGCGTGAGCGCGACCGTGGACCGATGAGTACCGAGCTCCGACGCTGCGAGTGGGCGCAGGGCCCCGAGATGATCGCCTACCACGACGCCGAGTGGGGCGTGCCGGTGCACGACGACCCGAAGCACTTCGAGTTCCTGGTGCTCGAGGGTGCCCAGGCGGGGCTGAGCTGGTCGACGATCCTGAAGCGGCGGGCCGGCTACCGCAAGGCCTTCGCCGGGTTCGA
>JBEKVF010000467.1:0-3102 GCA_049514295.1 Acidimicrobiales bacterium | reverse complement strand
CGGGCTCCGATCATTCCATGGGGGTGTTCGGACCGAGTTGCATCCGCCACCGCCCCGTGCTGGTCTACGGCTCATGCCCGCCCGGATGGTGTTGCTGAGGCACGGAGCCACGGAATGGTCCCTCAGTAGTCAACACACGGGGCGTACGGATATTCCCTTGCTCGACGAAGGCCGTAAACAGGCCAAAGTGGCAGGTGAGATCATGCGCGAGCACGGCCTGACGACGTTCGGGCTGGTGCTGACGAGTCCGCTCCGGCGAGCGGCGGAGACGTGCGCACTCGCCGGGTTCGAAGGGGAGGCCGAACCCGACCTCATGGAGTGGGACTACGGCGCCTACGAGGGGCTCACATCGGCCGAGATCAGGCAGCAGCGGCCCGGCTGGACACTGTGGGACGACGGGGTTCCCGACGGCGAGCGGCTGGCGGACGTCGGCCGGCGCGCCGACCGGGTGATCGAGCAGGCCAGGAACTGCGATGGCGACACCCTGTGTGTCGCACACGGGCACCTCCTCCGCGTGCTGGCCGCCCGTTGGCTCGGGCTGCCCCCCGTGGCCGGGCGCCTCCTCCAGCTGCGGCCCGGGGGCATCAGCGTCCTGGGCTGGGAGTACGAATGGCCGGCCATCACGGTATGGAACCGGGGACCGGGCTGAGACCCTGAGGGGGCCCGGGAAGAGGGATCAGACGGGCGCAGCCACGTTGCCGCGAGCCCGGTCGACCATGTCGGCCAGGCTGTAGGACTGCAGGTGGGTGCGGATGGTCTCGCCGACGTCGGCCCAGACGGCCAGGAGGATGCACTGGCCCTCGTGGTCGCAGGCGCCGTTCGCGTGGGGCTCACCGAAGTCGCCGGCGGCGATGGGTCCGTCGACGGCGGAGACGATCTGCGCCAGGGAGATCTCCTCGGGTGGGCGGGCCAGGACGTAGCCGCCACCGACGCCCCGCTTGGAGCGGACGAGGCCGGCACCCTTGAGGGCCAAGAGGATCTGCTCGAGGTAGGGCTGGGGCAGGCCGGTGCGCTCGGCGATATCTCGAACGGATGTCGGCGTCTCGGCTCCATGGAGCGCCAATGAGAGCAGCGCCCGGCTGGCGTAATCACCCCGTGTTGAAACCCTCACAGGAACGGATGCTACCGGCCCCCGGGTCGGTAGCGGGGGTGCGTGGGTCGTAGGGTGTGCCCCCGTGAGCGATGGCGCGGCGGCCCAGGCAACGGTAGGGGACCTTGAAGGGGGGGTCGAGAGGGCTGGAGACACGCCCGAACCGCTTCTGCCCGACTGGGACGGTCCGTGCATCCATCGCGTGGTGCCCACCCTGCTCAGCGAGCTGGCCCACCCGGGGGACACACCTCTTCCGCCATGGTTCCCGGCGCCGGTGGCGGAGGCGCGCCAGATCGTGCTCCTGGTGATCGACGGCCTGGGTGCCGAGCAGCTGCAGGAGCGCAGCGGGCTTGCTCCCGTGCTCACGTCGGGCACGGGTGGGTCCATGACGACGGTCGCCCCCAGCACGACCGCATGCGCCCTCACCACGCTGGTGACGGGGAAGGTGCCTGCCGAGCACGGTGTCGTCGGCTACCGGGTGGCCCTCGAGGGCGAAGTCATGAATGTCCTCCAGTGGTCGGTCCGGGGCGCCGACGTCCGCATGCGTGTGCCGGCGCCGATATTCCAACCGTTCGAGTCCTTCCCCGGCTCGAAGGGTCCCGTGCCGGTGGTCACGCGCCACGACTACGGGCCCACGGGGTTCACCGCCGCGCATCTCGGCCAGGTGGAGCTGCACCGCTGGCACACGCCGGCCGGGCTCGTGACGGCCGTGCGCGAGCTTGCCGGCGCGGGCAGACCTTTCGTGTACGCCTATTACGAAGGCATCGACAAGGTTGCCCACGCCCAGGGGCTGGGTCAGTACTACGACGACGAGCTACGTGCCGCAGACCGCCTCGTGGGTGACGTTCTCGGCGTGCTGCCACCCGGGGCGGTGCTGGTCGTCACCGCCGATCATGGCCAGGTCGACGTCGGCGAATCCGTCGAGGTGCTCGGTCCAGAGATCATGCAGGACGTGACGCTCATAAGCGGCGAGGGAAGGTTTCGCTGGTTGCACGTCCGTCCCGGTTCGAGTGCAGACGTCGCAGAGACTGCGTCCTCGCTGCACGGCGACGTGGCGTGGGTGCGGACCAAGGAGCGGATCATCGACGAGGGGTGGCTCGGCGGCGTGCCGTCCGCCGCGGTGGCGGCACGTCTGGGCGACGTCGCCCTCGTGCCCTTTGCGCCGACGGCGTTCCTCGACCCGGCGGACACCGGTGAGCTCCGCCTCAAGGCCCGCCACGGCTCGCTCACCCCCGCCGAGATGCTGATCCCCCTGCTCGGTTGGCGCGCTCGTGATTGAGCGCCGCTGATGGCAACATTGGGCCGTGGTCGAGGACGCGCCGACGCGCGGGGACGGGGATCCCACGGGTACGGAGGGCACCATGAGTGACGCGAAGGAGTGGGTCCGATTCCGATGTGATCTCCCCCGATGAGGTCCTGGGGTCCGCAAGCCGGGACGGTGACGGTGAGGAGGGGGCGACGGAGTCGGTAAACGAGCCGGCCAAAGTGCTCCGCATCGGGTCCATGGTGAAGACGCTGCTCGACGAGGTGCGCGCGGCACCGCTCGACGAGAAGAGCCGCGTGCGGTTGCGGGAGATCTACGAGCAGTCGATCCGTGACCTCGCCGAGGGGTTGTCGCCGGACCTGGTGGCCGAGCTCGCACGGATGGCCCCACCCTTCGACGTCGAGGCGCCGAGTGACGCCGAGCTGCGCATCGCACAGGCCCAGCTCGTCGGGTGGCTCGAGGGGCTGTTCCACGGGATCCAGGCCACGCTGATGTCGCAGCAGATGGCCGCAAGGGCCCAGCTCGAGGAGATGCGCCAGCGAGGCCTGCCGACCGCCGGCGAGACGGGGCGCACCGGGGCGTACCTGTGACCGCCACCGCGTGGACGGGGCGATTCTGATGGACGTGACGGCCGCGCCGACCGGGCCGGAGGAGACGGGCGCAGGCGGCGCAGGGCCCGGGGGGCCACCGTCGTTCCCGGGCAACGCCCCTCCACCCCCTCCGGGGGCGCCGCCGGCTGCACCACCGC
>JBEKVF010000466.1:0-2654 GCA_049514295.1 Acidimicrobiales bacterium | reverse complement strand
ACTCGGCCGGAGGCCCGGCTGGGTAAGGATTGTCGGCACGGTTCCAGACCTTGTAGACGATGCGGTTGCCATCGAGGTTGTACCACTCGAGCGGCGAGTACACCTGCGGAGCGAAGCCCATCGTCGACTCGAGGAATTTCTGAATCTCTCCCGGACCACGGAAACGACCGTAGAAATGGTCGAAGTAGAGCGCATCGTCGGAAAAGAGTTGCGACCACGCCACCCAATCCTCGAGGACCGGCCCAGTCAGGAAATAGTGCCGGAAGGCCTCCTCGACCTCGTCGCGGCTGCAGGTGGTGGTCATGGGTCCTCCTTGTGGTCGGCATCTTTCACACAGAAAGTCCGCGTCGGCGTCTGGCGTCCTCCAGTTGGCCAACATGGTTGTGCTCGTACTGTTCGATCCAATCGCGGGGCAGCCTGCCCCAGGCTTCGCTGATGTGGAGACGCCCGCCCTTGGGTCGTAGGCGCTCACTTGCAATCACGTCCCCGACAAATATCGTGTTCTCGTCATTGTCCAGCGTCCCGCACACGCGTGCTTCGACGTAGGCGAGCGCGTCGGTGAGTAGGGGAACGCCGCTGAGGCCCGGCCTGGTTCTCAAAGAACTCATCTTGTCCCTGTCACGCCCTGAAGTGCCTCCGAGCACCATGAGGATGCGGAGTGACTCCTCCATCACGTCTTGGTCGTTGCAGAGCAAGTGCATGGCGAACAAACTCGATTCGAGCACCATGTCATGGGTCAGGTTGTATTTGGTGAGGCTGATGGTGACCCGAGGTGCCTCGTGGATGATCCCGGCCGAACCGGCTGAGAGTGAGATGAGTCCATTGGAACGACCATCCACGCTCGTCGTGACCGCGACCGGGAACGGTCGAAGGCCACCCAAGGTGTAGTCGGCAGCTGCGAGTGCCTGGGGGTCAAGCTCCGGTATCACTCCGCTCCCTCTTTGGGCGGAGGCTTTCAGCCTCGGTCTCTCGAACTCCAGTGGCCACTCGAGTCACGGTTCTCTTATGGCACGCGCTGTAGGTACCGCCCCGCGCGCTGCGACCGGCAACGCCCGGCCCATTCCGCGCGACGGTTCTCTTACTGCCTACTGAAAGGGACCCGAAAGCGCAGGTTCCGACCGGCAAATCGCCATCGGGCGTCATCGTGGTGTCCGGCCCGCGCCCGGAGACGGGTTGCCGACGACCCGCCGCCCCCGCCGTTCCGGCAGCGCGCCCTCCGGGGAGAGGGCCCGGATGACGAGCGTCTGTGAGGTGGTTCCGAGAAGGCCGCCCCGTCGGGACCACAGGTGGGCTTGCCCGTAGCCGAGCCCGCCCGTCACGGCGTGGATGGAGGCATCGAGCAGCACCCAGTCCGTCGGCCCTAGGTTCGCGACGCGCACCGTGTTGTCGAGGCTGGCGCCCGTGCAGGCCACGCCGAGGGCGTCGGCGAACTCGAGCATGAGGAAGTCTCCGAGAATGGCGAGGTCGCCCGCCGAGACGGTGCGCGAACCGCCCGGCAATCGGAACCAGCTGGCCGAACGCCCGGGGCCGGGGCGCCCGTCCACCTCGGTGTAGGACCGGCCGATCGCCGATCGGCGGTCGAACGTCTGGAGCATCGAGTGCGTCGCGGGGCCCGGCACCACACGTTCGGGGCACTCCTCGGGAGGCGGCACATCCGGGGGGACCGGCCAGACGCCGTCATGGGGGAACGGGCGCTCCCCCAACGCTCCGAGCATGGTCAGGATCTCGCTGCCGGCGCAGCGCACGACGGCACGGGCCTGGCTCAGGTGGGGCCCCTCCACCGGGACGGTCACGTCGATGTCGACGACCGATCCGCTCTGCACGTGCGAGGCGAATTGCGCGGTCGCCCACCGGAGCGGCCTGCCGGTGGCGCCCTGGGCCGCCTCTATCGCCGCCGCCAGCGCGGCGCCACCTTGCAGGGCCCCCGACGGCGTCGTCACGGCGGGGCCGACGACCTGGTGCCAGCGGCGAGCGTCGTCCGTCGGCCGCAATCCGAGAAGCTCGTGGAGCGACAGCGTGGCTTCTGGACGGCTCACGTATCGGCCATCTCCCAGTAGTGGCACCACCAATCGGACCCCACGAGGATCTGCAGCTTCTCGTGCCAGCAGAAGGCGAGTTCGCCGCCCGGCTCGAGGTAGTAGAAGCAGCTGCCGCAGCGGTCGCCGTCGGACGGAGCGGCCTGGAGCGCGGAGATCTTGAGCGCTCGCTGTGCCTGCTGGAACCTCGCCTCGTCGATCTCCGGCTCGCTCATGCCCCGGTGCCCCCAGGCGCCACCAGCAGGGACCGCAGGCTACGGAACAGCGCGTTCGGGCTGTAGTGCAGCTCCTGATCGGTAACCAGCTCCATGGCCGGCGTCATCGTGGTGAGCAGCTCGAGCGTGATCTGCGTCTCGAGCCGGCCGAGAGCCGCCCCGAGGCAGAGATGCGCACCCTTGCCGAAGGCCAGATGCAGCTCCGCCTCGGTACGATCGACGCGGAAGCTCTCGGCGTCCCCACCGAAGTGTGCAGGATCGTGGTCGGCCGAAGCGAAGCACATCATGATGCGGGACCCGGCCGGAATGTTCACGCCTCCGACCGTCGTGTCCGCCTTGGCCACCCGTCGATGGTTGAGCACCGGCCCGTCGAACCGAAGGATCTCCTCCACGGCGTTGGGGA
>JBEKVF010000465.1:0-2655 GCA_049514295.1 Acidimicrobiales bacterium | reverse complement strand
GACCTCGGCGGCGCCGGCCTGGCCTGCGCCACGAGCGAGACGGCGGGACGCGGCGGTGTCGGCATGGACGTCGACGTGTCGGCGGTGCCCCGGCGCGAGGAGGGTATGGAGCCGTGGGAGGTGATGACGAGCGAGAGCCAGGAGCGCATGCTCGCCATCGTCACCCCCGAGTCGTGGCCGGCGGTGGCCGCCATCTGCGCCAAGTGGGAGGTCCGGGCCACCGTGATCGGGACGGTCACCGAGCCCGATCCCGCCGGCGGCGGTCGCCTGCGCATCCGCGAGGGCATGGACGGCCCCGTGCTGGCCGACGTGCCGGCGGCCTCCCTCTCCGACGACGCACCGCTCTACGACCGCCCGCGGCGCGCGCCGGCGCGCCGAGCCGTCGAGCCGCTGGACCCACCCGCCGACTGCGCCGCCGACCTGCTGGCGCTGGTGCGATCCCCGCGCTGGGTCTACCGCCAGTACGACCACCAGCTCTTCTTGAACACGGTGGAGGGCCCCGGCGGCGACGCCGCGCTCCTGCGGCTGGCGGGACCCGGGCTGCCGCGCTCGTCCCGGGGTGTCGCCGTGACGACCGATTCCAACCCGCGGGCGTGCGCGCTGGACCCGCGGGGGGGCACGGCGCTCGTCCTCGCCGAGGGCGTCGCCAATCTGGCCTGCGTCGGGGCGACGCCGGTGGCCGTCGTGAACTGCCTCAACTTCGGCAACCCCGAGCACCCCGAGGTCATGTGGCAGCTCTCCGAGTGCATCGACGGGATGGCCGAGTCGTGCCGCGCCCTGTCCCTCCCGGTGGTCGGCGGGAACGTGAGCTTCTACAACGAGAGCGGCGGGTCCGACATCGACCCCACGCCGGTGCTCGGGGTGCTGGGCCTCGTCGACGCCGTCGTGGCGCGGCCACCCGGGCACGCCTGGTCCGCCGGTGACGCCGTCGTGCTGCTCGGCGCGCGGTCGGCGCTGGGCGGGTCGTTCCCCCTCGAGGGCACGCGCTGGGCCACCGAGCGACGCGACCACCGCGGCGGCCGCGTGCCGGACGTGGACTTCGCGGCGCACGCGGCGGTGTGCGCCTTTGTCGCCGGGCTCGTCGCCGGGCAGGTGGGCGGGACGGGCGGCGCCGGTCTGGTGAGCGCCGTGCACGACGTGTCGGGGGGCGGCCTCGCGGTGGCGCTGGCGGAGATGGCGGCCGCCGCCGCCACGGGATGCGCTCTCGAGGCGTCAGACGGGGCCGAGCTCTTCACCGAGCTGCCCTCCCGCTTCGTCCTCGCCACCTCCGACCCCGATGAGCTGTGTGCTCGGGCCGCCGCCCTCGGGATCCCCGTCGCCGTCCTGGGCCGGGCCGGCGGCGACCGTTTCACCCTCGAGGGCCTGGTCGACCTCCCTCTCGACGCCCTGCGGGAGGCCGAGGAGGGGAACCTGGCCCGGGCCCTGGGCGAATCGTGACGCCACGGGCCTGTGCGAGAATGGGGACTGCGTGAAGGAAGCGTGCGGTGTCTTCGGTGTCTACGCGCCCGGAAAGAGGGTGGCCAACCTCACGTTCGACGGGCTCTTCGCCCTGCAGCACCGGGGCCAGGAATCGGCCGGCATGGCGGTCAGCGACGGTGACACCGTCACGGTCGTCAAGGACATGGGCCTCGTCGCCACCGTGTTCGACGAGCGCACGCTGTCGGGATTGGCGGGCCACCTGGCCATCGGCCACACCCGCTACTCGACGCACGGCGCCTCGGACTGGGCGGGGGCACAGCCCGTCTACCGGCCCGTCGGACGGGCCGGCTTCGCTCTCGGGCACAACGGCAACCTGACCAACACCCGCGCCCTGGCCGAGAAGGTCGGGATGCTGCCCGGGTCGATCGCCACCGACAGCGACGTGGTCGCCGAATTGCTGGCCCAGTCCTTCCCCGAGACTGAGGACCTCTCCACCGCGCTGCAGCTGGTGCTCCCCATCCTGGAGGGCGCGTTCTCCCTCGTCCTCATGAGCTCCGAGCGGCTCTTCGGCGTGCGCGACCCGTACGGGTTCCGTCCGCTGTGCCTGGGCCGGCTCGGCCCCGCCGATGCCCCCGAGGGATGGGTGCTCGCCTCCGAGACACCGGCCCTCAGCGTCATCGGCGCCACCTTCGTGCGTGAGATCGCGCCGGGCGAGCTGGTGGTGATCGACGCCGACGGGCCGACGAGCCTCGAGGTCCCCTGGCTGCGCGAGGTGGCGCCGCGGCTGTGCATCTTCGAGTTCGCCTACATCGCGCGGCCCGACAGCCGGCTCTACGGCAGGGAGGTCCACGAGACCCGCTGCCGGATGGGCGAGCTACTGGCGGCGCAGGCGCCCGCCGAGGCCGACATGGTGATGGGGGTGCCCGAGTCGGGGGTCCCCGCCGCGGAGGGCTTCGCACGGGCGAGCGGCATCCCCTACGGGCAGGGCCTGGTGAAGAACCGGTATATCGGGCGCTCCTTCATCGCCCCGGGCCAGCAGGAGCGGGCCGACGCGGTGCGGCGCAAGCTCAACCCGCTCACCGACGCGATCGCGGGCAAACGGCTGGTGGTGGTGGACGACTCCATCGTGCGGGGCACGACGCAGCGCTCGGTCATCCGCATGCTGCGCGAGGCCGGGGCGGCGGAGGTCCACCTGCGCATCTCGTCCCCGCCGTGGCGCTGGCCCTGCTTCTACGG
>JBEKVF010000464.1:0-2656 GCA_049514295.1 Acidimicrobiales bacterium | reverse complement strand
GACTACGAGGCCGCACACGCGGCATGATCATCAACCAACAGCAACTGTCCGCTGGAGCGGGGGAAGCTCAACCTGCCTGAACGGCGGGGCGGCCGACGTGAGCCACGGGGCGAACCACCTGGGTCCTTTGGCGCGAAGCGGAGGGTCGACCAAGACGATGCGGCCGCTCGCGTCGAACCCCGCGCTCGGGATCGTCCCGCTCAACACGGCCGTCACGCTCAACGGCAACGCCGTGACCCTGTGTCCGACCACCGACCAGCGGGGCGTGCCCAGCGCGGCGGGCAAGGCCTGCAACGCCGGAGCGGTGCAGTCGGCCTCGTAGGCCGATCACACGGAGTGGGAGTCAAGTTGCTCTAACCCTGCCCCCGTACGCCGGTACTGCCTCAGATTGCGCAGCAGCGTAGGACGGGCATGTGCGACGAAAGGGGAAAGCGGTTGATCCCTCGTGGCACAGCCCCTCAGCAGTAGGTGATGTAGTCGGGGGACCACATGACGGCGGCCACGGCGTCATCTATGGTGTCGTCGCTGTCGTTGCCGCCGGGGATGGCGCCGGCGCCGCTGGCGCAGAGCTCACGGGCGACCGCCACCGCGATGCGGTGCGAGATCGGACGCAGGTCACCCAACGCGGGGTACAGGGCACCCTGTTCGAGGCGGTGGTCTGGGACGAGGGCGGCCAGCGTGCGCGCCGCCTCCAAGAAGACCTCGTCGGGGATCCGACGGGCCCGGGCAGCGATAGCGCCGAGTCCGACGCCGGGGAAGATGAACATGTTGTTGGCCTGGCCGACCACGTGGAGGCGCCCGTCGCGCTCGACCGGTGCGAAGGGGCTCCCCGTCGCCACGAGCGCCCGGCCTTCGGTCCAGTCCAAGACGTCGCCCGGGGTGGCTTCGCAGCTGGACGTCGGGTTCGAGAGCGGGAAGACGATGGGCGCCGCGGTGGCCGCTGCCATCGTGCGCAGAGCCGTCTCGGTGAAGGCGCCGGCCACGCCGCTCGTGCCGAGCAAGATGGTGGGTGCCACCTTGCTCACGACATCGTCAAGGCCGAAGTACGTCCCGGACCGGGGTGGGCCACTACCAGGAGGAATAAAGCCGTAATGGCGGAGGCCCTCGGCGCTCATGGCGAAGCGCTCCTTGTCGGGGTCGACTTGGGTGCGGCCAGAAAAGACCAGGCCGCCCGAATCGAGCATCACGATGGAGTGGTCTAGCGCCTCGGCTCGGGCCCCTTCCGCAACCATGGCGGCGTGGACGAGTCGGGCAATCCCCTGGCTGGCTGCCCCCGCCCCCAAGAAGACGAGGCGTTGGGAACTGACGCGCTCGCCCCGGAGCCGCAGCGCGGCGAGGATGCCGGCCACGACGACCGCCGCGGTCCCTTGGATGTCGTCATTGAAGCTCGGGAGGCGCTCGCGGTAGAGGTCCAAGAGGCGCAGGGCATTGTGCTGCTTGAAATCCTCCCACTGCAAGAGTGCGTCGGGGAAGGCCTCGGTCACCGCGGTGACGAAGGCCTCGATGAAGGCGTCATAGGCCGGGCCCCGCAAGCGAGGGGACCGGTAGCCGAGGTAGAGCGGGTCATTCAAGAGTCCCTGGTTGTCGGTCCCGCAGTCGAGGGAGACCGCCAGGGTCAGCCGGGGGTGGATGCCCGCCCCGGCGGTGTAGAGGGCGAGCTTGCCGATGGGGATCCCCATACCACCAGCCCCCTGGTCGCCCAGCCCGAGGATCCGCTCGTTGTCGGTGGCCACGATGAGCCGGACGCCCGGAGTGGCCGCGTTGGCGAGCAGCTCGGGGATCCGATCGATGTCGTCGGGGGTGATCCAGCAGCCTCGGGTGCGCCGCACCACGTGGCTGAACTCCCGGCAGGCATGGCCGACCGTCGGGGTGTAGATGATGGGTGCGAGCTCTTCGAGGTGGTCGACGAGCAGGCGGTAGAAGAGGGTCTCGTTGCGGTTCTGCAAGGAGGTGAGGCCGATGTAGCGCTCGACGTCGTCGGTCTTGCGCCGCAGGTGCTCGAGTTCGAGGCCAACCTGCTCGTCCATGGTGAGCACCTGCGAGGGCAAGAGCCCCGAGAGCCCGAGGGCAGAGCGCTCGACCTGGGAAAAAGCGGAGTCTTTGTTGAGACCGGGATGGGCGAGGAGAGCCTTGCCGCGGGGCATCTCCGGAAGCGCGAGGGCACCGGCGGTCGGGGGACCGGCTTGCCCAGCGGAGTCGGGGGGAGGAAGGGACGGGGAGTTCGCCATAGTCGGCGACCTCTAGTGTGCCCGTTCCTTAGGTGTGCCCGGTCCAGGAGGCCGCACCGCCCCCGAACCGTGGGTCACGCTGGCGACTCAGCTGCGGTGCAAAGGCTGAGCGCTGGATTCGTGTGGGGCGCCGGTTGGGCGGTTGGCTGTCGGGCGCTGGTGGGCTGTTCAGATGGGCTCGCGCGCTACATCTTGTGCCCGCGCCTATAGCGCGCGAGCGCGTTCTTGGGAAACCCACAAGAATTCCCACAAACACGGCTCGGAGTGTCGGGACGGTCTCTCTTGGTAGGAGTGGGTCAACGTTGCCCCATAACGGCGGAACGGTGTCGTTATTCGGTCAGGTGTGAAGCCCTGTCGAGGTCGTGAACGTCCGGTCTGCTGTACAGATCGTCGATTTGGGCGATGACCGCCTCCAGCGTCGGCTGGTA
>JBEKVF010000463.1:0-2663 GCA_049514295.1 Acidimicrobiales bacterium | reverse complement strand
GCCTTGGCCCAGCCGCTCATGTCGTGGCTGCGGAAGATGTCCATGAACACCATGATCAGCAGCCAGATCCAGATGATGAAGAGGAAGAAGTACAGCATCGTCAGGAAGGCATCGAGTACCGGGTAACTGGAAGCAAGCATCAAAAACTCTCCTTGTGGTCCGTGGTCGGCGAGTACCCCGCCCGACAACTGCAATGTTTAGCCCAGCGAACCTGACGAACGCTGGAATAGGCCGGGAGGGCCGAAAGTCATAATGGTCCCGGATCGGTCCGAGGGTCGACGGAACGAGCCCGAGCCCGGGACGTGACTTTCGACCCCGACCTGGCACAATCGGGCCACCGACAATGGCACCCGGCCCGTGAACCACGACCTGAACATCGCCGCCCTGGCCGTGGTCTCGGCGTGCGTGATCATCTGGGGCCTCGTCTCGGCCCGCCTCGAGCGCTGGGACGTCTCGGCCCCGATCGCCTTCGTCGTGCTCGGCTTGGTCGTCACCCACGGCCCGACGGACATCATCCACTTCAACCTGCACTCATCGACCATCCGTTCGTTGGCCGAGGTGACCCTCGCCCTCGTGCTCTTCGCCGATGCCTCCCGGGTGAACGTCCGGGCCCTCCGAGCCGATGCCGCCCTCCCGGCGCGCCTCCTCGGCATCGGCCTGCCACTCACCATCGGGGCGGGCGCCGCCACCGCCGCGCTCCTCTTCGGAAGCAGCGGGCTCTGGGTTGCCGCGGCCATCGGTGCCATCGTGGCTCCAACTGACGCCGCTCTCGGCGCCTCCATCATGCAGGACAAGCGGGTGCCGTCCGGAGTACGCCGACTGCTGAACGTGGAGAGCGGGCTGAACGACGGCATCGCCACCCCCTTCGTCAACCTCTTCATCGCAGGGGCCGTCACGACCGAGGCCGTCAGCGGCACCCACCTGAGCAAAGCGGTCGTGGAGCTCGTCGGCGGTGCCGCTCTCGGGATCGCGGTCGGCGTCGTCGGTGCGGTCCTCCTCGCCCTGGCGCGCCGCCACGGTTGGAGTTCACCGGGCGTACGGCCCCTCGCCATCATCGCCCTGGCGCTGTTCGCCTACTCGACCTCCGTCGTGGCCGGCACGAACGGCTTCATCGCCGCCTTCGTCGCCGGCATGGCCTTCGGCACCGTGGACCACCACAACGACGAGGCGGCGCTGCAATTCACCGAAGAGGCAGGCACGTTGCTCTCCCTGCTGGTCTGGTTCATTTTCGGCGCGGTCATGCTCGTCCCGGGACTCGAGGACCTGGGCTGGCGCGATGTCGTCTTCGCGCTGCTGGCCCTCACCCTCCTCCGCATGCTGCCCGTCGCCGTTGCTCTGGCCGGCACCGGCTTGGACCGTGGCACCGTTGCCTTCGTGGGCTGGTTCGGCCCGCGCGGCCTGGCCTCAGTCGTCTTCGGCCTCATCGCCGTCGACTCCCTGGCGCCCTCTGAGTCCAAGGTGGTCCTCGCCGCAGTCACCCTGACCGTCGCGCTCAGCGTGCTGTTACACGGCATCAGTGCCTCCCCGCTCGCTGCCCGCTACGGCGCCTACGCCAGCCGGCTAGGTCCGGCGGGACCGGAGCACACCGTGGCCGCGCCCATCTCCACCCGCACCCTGCACCGCCACCAGGCGCTGTGACATCTTCGACGACGAGAGCAAAGGCACCGACATGACCAACACCCGCGATGGCCTGTCCCGAGACGTGCTGCCCATCCCCGACCGCGCGCACACTGGCCCGGTCACGTACGACGCCAGGGATCCCGACACGACGTTCGCGCCCATCGTCCCGCTGCGCCCGCCGGCCGGCGCGCCGAACGTCCTCGTCATCCTCCTCGATGACGTCGGCTTCGGCGCCGCCTCCACCTTCGGCGGCCCCTGCGCAACACCGACGGCAGACCGCCTCGCGGCGGGCGGGCTGCGGTACCGGCGCTTCCACACCACCGCACTCTGCTCGCCCAGCCGGGCGGCGCTCCTCACGGGGCGCAACCACCACACCGTCGGCATGGGCGCCGTAGCCGACATGGCCACGTCCGCCCCCGGCTACACGTCCGTGCGACCCAACACCTGTGCTCCTCTGGCCGAGATCCTCCGGCTGAACGGCTACTCCACCGCCCAGTTCGGCAAGTGCCACGAGGTGCCGGTGTGGGAGTCCAGCCCCCTCGGCCCGTTCGACCGGTGGCCGACGGGGTCCGGCTTCGAGCACTTCTACGGCTTCATCGCCGGCGAGACCAACCAGTACGCGCCGGCGCTTTACCAGGACACGGTGCCCATCGAGGCGCCGGACGACCCGACGTACCACCTGACCGAGGACCTTTGCCAGCGGACCATCGACTGGGTCCGCGCCCAGAAGTCCCTCATGCCCGACAAGCCCTTCTTCGCCTACCTCGCCCCCGGTGCCACCCACGCCCCCCACCACGTGTCGCCCGAGTGGTCGGACCGCTACAAGGGCCGTTTCGACCGCGGGTGGGACCGCCTGCGCGAAGAGACCTTCTCCCTCCAGAAGCACCTGGGCGTGATCCCCGAAGATGCCGAGCTCACCGCCCGGCCGGCCGAGATCCCCGCCTGGGACGACATCGACGACGCCCTCAAGCCGATCCTCGCCCGCCAGATGGAGATCTACGCCGGCTTCCTGGAGCACACCGACCACCACGTCGGACGGGTGA
>JBEKVF010000462.1:0-2665 GCA_049514295.1 Acidimicrobiales bacterium | reverse complement strand
GGACGAGGGTGGGGTGCAGCTCGCGGATCTCGTTCAGCGACTTGGCGAGGAACGCCCGGTCGACCGCGTGGAGCCACGGCGAGTCGACGGTCGCCCAGAAGACCTGACCCTGGTGGAGCTCGTCGTCGGAGAGGTCCTCCGCGCTCTGGGGGACGTCGGCGAGGAGCGCGCCGAAGCAGTCGGCGCTGAAGAGAGCGCGGGAGCGGTCGTCGTGCAGTCCGGTGGTGATCGGGTTGTCGAACGCCGGCGGCTTCACCGCCGTGAGGGTGCGGTCGCCCACGCTGATCGTCTGGCCGGGGTTGACCAGGTGCACACGATCCATCGGCAGGGGCGCTGACAGGCCCATGATGCCGACCCCGAGGAAGGTGGTGATGACCCGGATCTGAGGGTTCTCGGCCAGCAACCGGTGCAACGACCCGATGTGGTCGAAATCCGTGTGGGTGAGCCAGATCCAGCGCAGGTCGGCCGGGTCGATGACCGACCGCAGCGCGGTCATGAAGTCCTCGCTCTCGACGATCGCACCCGTGTCGATGAGGACCGGTTCTGCGGCATGGAGGACGAAGGCATTTATCGGGATGAGCCCGAAACCCGGCACCGGGAAGCTCGACGTCAGGACGTCGATGTCCGGTGCGGCCTTGTAGGTCGTGATCATGGCGTGACTCCTTTTGGTGGTGGTGTGGTATCGGGGATGAGGTCGAGGCTATGGTGGCGGGCCGCCGCCTGGAGGATCGAAGCGGGCCGCTCGGGCAGATCGGCCGGCGGCATGGTCAGCGCCGTCGCCGGCCATCCGCAGGCGCGGGTGAACTCCTCGAACCCGGCCGGCGTCAGGACGAGGAGGAAGCAGGCCTCGTCCGAATCGACGCGAAAGCGGTGCTCGACGTGGCGCGGCCCGAAGACGAAGTCGCCGGTGCCGGCGGTCCGGACCTCGTCGCCCAGCCAGAAGGTCAGCTCCCCCTCCATGACGTACCAGGCCTCGTCCTCGTTATGGTGCCGATGGCGCGGGGAGCCGGCCCCGCGCGGTGCACGCACCTCTGCGACGGTGAGCCCGCCACCGGTCTCCGCGCCGGTCGCCTTGTAGGTCACGAGGGAGTCCGCGAACCAGAGGGCTTCGCCCTCGGTTGCCGGAAGCACGTACGCACCCGGTGCGAGGTCGAGGCTCATCCTTGGTCCGCCTCGTCCCTGACCTCCGCGGCGTTCTTCAACTGCTCGAGCGTGTGGCGCATCGCCTGCTGCAGCTCGCGGTGCCGGTTGGTGGGAACGTCCACGATCCGCGCCCACGCCGGGATCCACTTCACGTCGTAGGACTCGGTGACGCGGGTCCCCCCATCCACCGGCTCGAAATTGTACCGCCACTCGGTCGACTCGCGGCCACCCTCCTCGGTGACGAAGGCGAACTCGCGGCCCCGGTCGGCGACGAGCACGCGCCCCCGGCGCGACCACTTCATGAGGCCGGCAGGACCGCCCTTGTTGTGTCCGACGAAGGTGGCACCTTCGGCGGGACCGGTGGCCCCGTCCCCCCACTCCACGCGCTGGCACTCGGGGCTCCACTCGCCCATGCGCGGCATGTCGGACACCAGGTCGTAGATGCGCTCGGGCGTCGTGCCGATCACGATCCCGTGGCTGTCCTGTGTCAGCCACCATCTTCCGTTCTTGGGTGCCATTGCTCTCTCCTCCGCTCGTCGTTTCGACAAAAGCTAATGCTATTAGCTAGTGCTGTCAACCACTTCTTGAGCTATAGTGGCAGAGATGTCCCGGATCGAAGCAGCGTCGCAGGAAGTGGGCCCGGTGGGTATCACTCCCCGGCCGGACCGGCGGGCGAGACGACGGCAGGAGACCATTGAGGAGATCCTCGACATCGCCGTCGACGTGATGACCGAAGAGGGAGTCAACGGTCTCAGCCTCGCCGAGGTGGCACGGCGCCTCGGCGTCCAGCCGCCCTCGCTCTACAAGTACTTCCCGTCCCTGATGGCGGTCTACGACGCGCTCTTCCTCCGGGGCCAGCTCGAGCACTTCGACGTCCTCCGAAACGCGATGACGCGGTCGGAGCCGGGTCTCCCTGCCCTCAGCGCCGGCCTCGACGCCAGCGGACGCTGGGCGCTGGAGCACCGCGCGGTGGCCGAACTGCTCTTCTGGCGCCCTGTCCCGAGCTTCGAGCCGTCGCCGGAGGCGTTCGCGCCCAGCATCGAGATGGTCGCCCTCCAGCGCGGCGCGCTGGCCGACGCGGTGGCGGCCAGGCAACTGGGGCCTGAAGCCAACTCGGAGGAGGCGATCTACCTCGTGTCCACCATGATCGTCGGCGTGCTCAGTCAGGCCTTCGCGAACGAACCCGGCCTGCAGTGGGGTGAGGGGCGGTTCACACCACTGTTCCCGAAGTTGATGGGACTGCTGCCCGCAGCCTTCCCCGTGCATGGATAGCCACCTCTCCGCTGGACCACCCCGACCGTAGGCTCCATCCGTGGTCGCGGCGGTTGGTGCGTGGAAGGCTGCGCACGGCGTCTTCGCGGTCCTTCTCGTCACCACCGTCGTCGTCTAGATGGCGGCCGAGCTCCGCCAGGCGCTCAAGCGCCGCCCCGAAGCTCCATGGGTGGAGTGGGGCAGCGAGACGGTGCTCCGGGTCGCCGTCGTCGCCGGCGTCCTGGTGGCCGTGCTGGCCGAGCGGAAGGTG
>JBEKVF010000461.1:0-2671 GCA_049514295.1 Acidimicrobiales bacterium | reverse complement strand
ACCGCAGCGCCAGTGCTTGTGCGCTCTTCGGCCGTCGCGCCCACCGCTCGAGCGTCTCGCGCTCGTCATCGCTCAGCACGAGATCTTCAGTCGGTCTTCCCGGTCTCACCATCACTGCCTCCCATCGTCGTTGATGACGGTGAGAACGCGGAAGATGACAGGAAAATTCCTATTTGGCTATGAATCTCCGGGTCAGGTCACTAGTACAGGATCAGCTGGGTGCAGCGATACGACGCCATCAACCGCTCCGACGTCTCGTTCGTCACCATGGCGTCCCAGACCTGGGTCGTCCGCCCGGTGTGGAGGGGTGATGCCGTCGCCATCACGAGGTCGCCCTCCTTGGCGCTCGAGGTGAAGTTGGCCGAGCAGTCGAGCGTGGTGAAGCTCTTGGCGCCCTCGGGCCAGTGGTGGTTGACCCCGAAGGCGCACAGGGCGTCGGCCAGGGTGATGACCACGGGCGCCCATAGGAAGCCGGTCCCGGCAATCAGGTCGTGGGTGACGGTGAGCCGCGCGATCGGGCCCTCGTCATCGCCCTCGTGCGGTATCTCGATGCCGAGCAGGTTCAAGAAATTGAAGACGTCGTAGGGCGGGGGCACGGGCACAGCTTGCCGCACGGGCACGGTCGACGGCACGCCCCAGGCACGGCCACCACCGCCGGTCTGCGAAGATCTACCCCCATGCTCCGCCTCGTCCTGCCCAAGGGCTCGCTCGAACGCGCCACCATGCAGCTATTCGAGGATGCCGACCTGGCCGTCAACCGCGCCTCGGACGTCGCCTACCGCGCCAGCATCGGGGACCCCCGCATCAGCGAGGTGCGGATCCTGCGGCCCCAGGAGATCCCCGTCTACGTGGCCGACGGGCTCTTCGACCTCGGCATCACGGGGCGCGACTGCATCGAGGAGCGGGGGAGCGAGGTGGTGTCCCTCGGCGAGCTCGCCTACTCCAAGGCCACCTCCAACCCGGCCCGGATCGTGCTCGCCGTCGGCGCCGACTCGCCCGCCCACTCGCTGGCCGAGCTGGCCGCTGCCGTGGCCGACCGTCCCGGCCGCCTGCGCGTCAGCACCGAGTACCCCGAGCTCACCCGCAAGGCGCTCGCCGCGCACGGCATCGACGCCGACATCGCGCTCTCCTACGGCGCGACGGAGGCCAAGGTGCCCGACATCGCCGACGCCGTCGTCGACATGACCGAGACCGGCAGCGCACTGCGCGCGGCAGGGCTCCGCGTGATCGAGACGCTGCTCGTGTCGCACACCGAGCTCATCGCCAACCCGACGGCGGCGGCCGACCCCGAGAAGCGCCACGCCATGGGCCAGATCCTCACCCTGCTGCAGGGCACACTCGAGGCGCGGGGCAAGGTGCTCGTCAAGCTCAACGTCGCGGCCGAGAACCTCGATGCCGTCCTCGCCGTCCTGCCCTCCATGCGCGCCCCGACGATCTCGGAGCTCTCCGGTGGCGGCGCCTGCGCCCTGGAGGCCGTCGTCGCCAAGTCGGACATCAACATCCTCATCCCGGCGCTGCGCGACCAGGGCGCCAGCGACATCCTGGAGATCCCGCTGTCCAAGATCGTCCACTGACGTGGCCGGCCCCGTCCCGCCCGCCGGGCCGCGTCACGGGCGCGTCGCCTCGTTCGACCCCGCACGCGGCCTCGGCACGGTGGCGGAGGGCGGCGGCGCCTCCTACGGGTTCCATGCCACCGCGATCGCCGACGGGAGCCGCCGCATTCAGGTGGGAGCCAGGGTGACGTTCACGGTGGGCCCGGGCCACCGCGGCCTCTACGAGGCGCGGTCGCTCGTGACGGTCGACGCCCCCTCGGGCTCCCACCAGCGCCCGGCGTAACGCCGGGCGAACACCTCGGCGACCGCGTCGGTGCCGGCGCGGTCGCCGGTCGCGAGCAGGTCGAGCAGGAGGCCGCGCATGACCGCCAGCCCGAGCCTGGCGTGGACCCGGGCGACATCGGCGGGCACGCCAACCGTCGCCGCCACGGCCACGTTCGCCTCGAGCCAGCTCTCCAGGTCGTCCTTGAGCAACGGGACCGCGGGCTCGTTGCCCTGGAGCGCCCGCCCGTAGAGCGCGAAGAACAGACGCTCGAAGCCGGCGAACGTGGGGTCGGACAAGTGGGCCCACATCCGGCGCACCAGCTCGTCGGTCTCGCCGCCGGCGTCCTCGCCAATGGCGGCGAACTCGGCTTTGGTGCGCGCCTCCACCTCGCGGGCGACCTCGAGCAGTAGGCCGTCCTTGGAGCCGAAGTGGTACAGGAGCATCCGGTGGCTCGTCCCGACCGCCTCGGCGACGCGGCGGAGGCTCTGGTCGGCCAGCCCGTCGGCGGTGAAATGCTCGATCACCGCGTCGAGCAACCGCTCCCTGGCCGGTTGTCCTGGCATGTACCAAATGGTACATTGTCGGCGACGGCAGCGGCGGAACAGAAGGAGGCAGCCCGTGGCGCAGCAGGTGATCGACCGGACGGCGACGACCACGGCGGCCGCGGCCGCCGTCTACGCCCTCCTGGCCGACGGCTCGACCTGGCCCGAGTGGTCGCCCCTCGGCTCGTTCGAGCTCGTCGAGGCCGGGGACGGCACCCCTGAGGGCCTCGGCGCGGTGCGCCTGTTCACGACGGGGCGGATGAAGAGTCGCGAGCGGGTCGTCGAGCGCAGGCCCGGTGAGGTCTTCGCCT
>JBEKVF010000460.1:0-2684 GCA_049514295.1 Acidimicrobiales bacterium | reverse complement strand
AGCGACCGCCAGCCCGGCCGTCGGGGCGATCCCCTCGGCGGTCTGCAGCGGCACCGTTTTGCCTGCATGACGCCGACGTGCTGCCAGGGCTCGATGAGTGGCTGCTGAGCGTGTTCGACCCGGCGAACCTCGACGCCGCGGTGACTGCCTTGTCGGCCGCCCAATCCCCCGACGACGGCGCTATCGCCCGGGCGGAGGCGGCCCGGCGCGCCGTCGCTGACTGTGACACCCGCCTGGCGAAATACCGCTCCGCGCTGGAGGCCGGAGCCGACCCTGCCGTGGTCACCGGGTGGATCAAGGAGGTCGAGGCCGACCGTCTCGCAGCGGAGCGGGAGCTGGCCTCGGCCGCCACGACTGCTCAGCCCCTTACCGAGGACGAGATGCGGGCCCAGGTCACCTCCCAGCGCAAGGTCCTTCGTTCCCTCGCACGGGCGACCCCCCGAACAGCGGGCGACCATCTACGCCCAGACCATGGACCTGCGGATCACGTACCACCCTGATGAGCCTGGCTGGGCCACGGTCGAGGCGAGGCCCGCGTGTGCTCAGGTGCGTGTCGGAGGTGGGATCAACACAAACTCCGACTGGAGGCTCAATCCCTGGCCACGCCCATAACCAGCGATAGGGGTACCTTTTTAGGACCTTCTCCCCTACGGCGAACGCCAGAACCGCTTCAAGATCGCAGGGTCCGCAGGGTTCGGGGAAACGGAGGATCGATGGTCTCGAGATTCGATCGCCGCACACTGTTGGCCGGTGGCGCTGCCGCAGCAGCGGGCTTTGCGGGGGCATCTGCGCTCGGCATGGGCTGGGACGGGATCGCCGGGGCGACGACGAATGGCCCTGGACGCAACGGGGTCACCAAGGCCACGCCGAAGAAGGGCGGCTCGCTGGTCTTCGGGGTCGATGCCGAGGAGCAGGGCTTCGACCCCACGCAGGCCCAATTCGACGAGGTGGGCGTCATGTACGCCCGCACCGTGTTCGACCCCCTCACCATCATCTTGACCAATGGTGCCTGGGCCCCCTATCTGGCCGAGTCGGTCGTGCCCAGCTCCTCATACACCGCGTGGACGATCACCCTCCGCCCCAACGTGGTGTTCCACGACGGGACGCCGTGCAATGGGGCGGCGCTGCTGACCAACCTCCGGGCGCAGTCCAAGTCGCTCCTTAACGGCGTGGTCATCAACCCGACGCTGGTGTCGATCACCCAGACCGGACCGCTGGCGGTGACCATCACGTTCAAGTCACCCTGGGTGCCCTTCCCCTACTACCTGGCCGGCGGCATCGGTGGCCAGATCGCCTATGTCGTGGCGCCGTCCATGCTCGCCAGCAAGACCGGCACCTCGAACCCCGTGGGCACCGGGCCCTTCGTGTTCAAGGAGTGGATCCCCAACGACCACTTCACCGCCACCGCCAACCCGCACTACTGGCGCAAGGGCATGCCCTACCTCTCGCAGATCACGTACAAGCCGATCCCCGACGAGAGCGCGAGGTCCGAGGCGCTGCAGTCCGGCACCATCGACCTGATGGTGACCGACACGACGCAGATCATCACCCAGTACCGTGGCAACCGGAACTACTCCTACATCGACGACCGCACGCTCGTCGCCGGAGAGCCCGACATGAACTGCGTGCAGCTCAATTGCCTGGCACCGCCGTTCAACGATGCCAACGTGCGCCGGGCCGCCGCCATGGCCATCAACCGCCGTCAGTACGCCCAGGTCATCGACGAGAGCGTGCTCCCGGTGAGCACCGGCCTCTTCGTGCCGGGCTCCCCCTATTACTCCTCCACGTCCTACCCGGCCTACGACCCCTCGCGGGCGGCCACGCTGGTCAAGCAGGTCGAGAAGTCGACCGGCAGCCCGATCTCCTTCACGTTGGGCAACACGAACGGGCCTGTCAGCGTGCGTCAGCAGGCGTACCTCCAGCAGGCGTGGCAGTCCGTGGGATTCCAGGTCAAGACCCCCATCATCGAGCAGAACGCCTTCATCAACAACGCGCTGGCCGGCGAGTATCAGGCGCTGAATTGGCGCCAGTTCGGGGCGGTCGACCCCGACCTCAACTACATCTTCTGGAGCACGACCACCGTCAGCTCGGGGTCACTGTCCATCAACATGGCCCGCAATGCGGACCCGACGATCGAGAAGGCGCTTCTGGCGGGGCGGTCCAACACCGAGCCGAGCGTCCGCGAGGCGGCCTACAAGACGGTCAACAAGCGCCTTGCCCTCGACCTCCCCTACCTGTGGCTGGATCGTGCGGTGTGGGCCGTTATCGGCAGCCCCACTGTGCAGAACTTCAACAACCCGACCACCCCGCAGGGCCAGCCCGCGTTCGGGATGATCGGTGGCTCCATCTGGCCCACCCAGATCTGGATCAGCTGAGCCTGAGGCTCGTGAGCGGACGCATCCCCACTCCTTGTCGGTCCGCGATGTCCTTTGTCCGTCTGCGCTGGAGCGACTTAGTCCAGAAGGGCGGGAACATTTCTTCGCTCTCCTGACCGATCCGTGGGTCAGTTCCGGCCCGGAAGGACGGGACGCTGCCCACCGAGGGCGAGTATGGCGAGGGCGATGAGGGCGTCGGGCGACCGGAACCCGAAGGCGATGCGGGTGAGGAGTCGGATCTTGGTGTTGGTGGACTCGATCAATCCGTTGGACAAGCCGTGGTCCAAGGTGGCGTCGATGGCCGCTCGG
>JBEKVF010000459.1:0-2698 GCA_049514295.1 Acidimicrobiales bacterium | reverse complement strand
CAACGGGGTGACGGTGCGCCGCATCCGCTCCGAGACCGGGCGCGACGAGAGCTTCCACCCGCTGTGGGCCGGGATGCGGGAGGACCCCGCACACGCCAGCCGCGAGGACATGGAGCGCTGGGTCGACCTGCAGGGGCCGCGGTCGCCGGCGTTGCTCGACGCGGTGGCCTGCAGCGACGCCGACGTCGTTGCCTTCTACCCCTACCTGTACTACCCGACCGTCCGCGGCCTGCCCCTGGTGGCCGAGCGCGCCATTCTGCACCCGGCCGCGCACGAGGAGCCCGCGCTGCACCTGCCGCTCTACGACGAGCTCTTCGCCCTCTGCCGGGGTTTCGCGTTCCACAGCCGGAGCGAGCGCACGCTGGTGAACGAGCGCTTCGGGGTGGCCACCACCCCCCAGGTGCTCATCGGGCTCGGCGTCGAGGAGCCGCCCGAGGGCGGCGGTGACGAGGGGGCGGTGCGCGTCGCATACGGGCTCGGCGAGGCGCCCTACCTCGTGTGCATCGGACGGGTCGACGACCAGAAGGGGACCGGCATGCTGTGGCGCTCCTTCCGGGCCTACAAGCGGCGCCATCCCGGCCCGCTCCGCCTGGTGCTCGTGGGCCAGGTGGTCAACCCTCCCG
Source organism: Acidimicrobiales bacterium (assembly GCA_049514295.1). Lineage (GTDB taxonomy): Bacteria > Actinomycetota > Acidimicrobiia > Acidimicrobiales > RAAP-2 > Bog-473. The sequence goes on along the minus strand of JBEKVF010000459.1, from coordinate 2,075 downwards.
ATCCGGCCGACGACATCGTGGTGACCGGCATGATCGACGACGGGGACAAGTGGGGTCTGCTGCGCGGCGCGCGGGCGCTGGTGGCTCCCTCCCCCCACGAGTCCTTCTCGCTCACAGTGATCGAGGCGCTGACCGCCGGGGTGCCCGTGCTGGTCAACGCGCGCTGCGGGCCCACCCGGGAGCACTGCGAGCAGTCGGGTGCCGGGCTGTGGTTCGGCGACTTCGCAGAGTTCGAGGCGGTCATCGGTCTCCTGACGACGGACGACGCGGTGTACGAGACGATGCGCCGCAACGGCCGCACGTACGTGGAAGCGAATTACGCGTGGCCGGTGATCTTGGAACGCTACTGCGGGTTCCTGGAGCGCTTCACCGGTGGGGGCGGTGTGGCGCCAGAGGGGAACGGCATGCCGTAACGGTCGAGGTGGGCTTTCTCCGAGAGCGGCCGCCGCCGGGGCGGGCCGAGCGGCGCGGGGAGGTGGCCGAGCGGGACGACGGCGACCGGTAGCACCTCGGGTGGCAGGCCGAGGGGGCCGGAGAGCGCGTCACCGGCGAGGACGGGCATGGTGGTGAGCGTCGACCCGAGTCCGAGCGCGTGGGCGGCCAGCAGCAGGTTCTGCACGGCGGGGAAGACCGAGGCGTCCATCGACTGGGGGTAGGTCAGGCGGGTGTCGCCGCACACGACGACCAGCACCGGCGCGGCGGCGATGCCGCCCATCGCCCCGTGGTCGACGTCACGCAGGAAGGCGGGGGAGAGGCGCTGCTCCTCCAGCGCCCGGGCGCCGTCCTGCCAGATGCGCGCCGTCAGCTCGCCGATCGTGGCGCGCAGCTCAGGGTCACGCACGACGATGAACACGAAGGGCTGGCTGTTCTCCGCGCTCGGTGCGTGCGTCGCCGCAGTCAGGATGCGGGCGACGGTCTCGTCGTCCACGTCGTCGGGGAGGAACGACCGCGCCGCCCGCTGGGTGTGCACCACCTCGAAGAAGTCGGGATCGGGGCGGGCCACGGCGGCCGATGGTATCGAGCAGGGGTCGGGGCCGCCCGACGCCCCGGCGGATTGGGCGCCGTCCGCACGGCCCCGCTACCTTTGGCGCTGCATCGGCCGGCGGCCGGTGCCCGCCATGACTGACGTGGTCCGGTACGACGGCGGAGGGGGACAGGAGGCAGACGGTGGCAGACGGCGCCGCATCGCAAGAAAACGTGCTCAAGGGGATCATCGGGAAGCCGACCGGCAAGGCCAAGGTCGTCGTGGAGCGGGGACCGGTGCAGCACTTCGCCGACGCCGTGCTCAGCACGAGCCCGATCTACCACAATCCCGAAGCGGCCAAGGCGGCCGGCTTCGGGGCCATCCCGGCGCCGCTGACGTGGCCCTTCGCCATGGAGTTCTCGGGCAAGTTCGAGGAGCTTCAGCCGGCCGATGCGCCGACCGGCAGCCCCCTGATGGCGGCCCTCGGTCCGTTGATGGCCAAGGGCGGGCTGATCCTGCACGGCGAGCAGGAGTTCATCTACCACCGCCCGGTGCAGGTGGGCGACGTGCTGGTGAGCGAGGGCAACATCACCGACGCCTACCAGAAGGAGTCCAAGGGCAGGACGATGACCTTCATCGTCTCGGAGACCAACTGGTCCGACGACACGACCGGCGAGCCGGTGGTGACGGCGCGGTTCAACCTGATTCACCGCGCGTAGTGCCGCGGGCCGCGGGCTGTGGACTGTGGACAAGCAATTGACGGGAGGTCGACACAATGGGTGAGAAGAAGCTGTCCTTCGACGACGTGAAGGTCGGGGACGAGGCGCCGGTGGTCACGCACACGCTGACGCGGACGGACCTGGTGAAGTACGCGGGGGCGTCGGGGGACTTCAACCCGATGCACCACGACGAGGTGGCGGCGAAGGCCGCCGGGCAACCCAGCGTCTTCGGGCACGGCATGTTCTCCATGGGCCTGCTCGGCTCGGCGCTGACCGACTACGTGGGCGTGGGGAACGTGACGCGGTACCAGGTCCGCTTCGCCCGCCAGACCTGGCCCGACGAGGTGCTCTCCTCCAAGATTGTCGTCACCGGCAAGCGCGAGGAGGACGGC
>JBEKVF010000458.1:0-2699 GCA_049514295.1 Acidimicrobiales bacterium | reverse complement strand
CAGCGCAACATAGGATCACCAATCACAGAACAGGTTGATGCGAGGGACGTCGCACCTCAGGACCTCGTACACCACCCGCCGGGACTCAACTCTCACCCGACTGGAGGAGGCGATCCCTACGATCGTGGGCAACACCCTGCTCTGCCGGCGCCATGTCGTCCGGATCGTCTGGGCCGAGCCCACCTGATTCTGACATCAGGGGCGACGCCACCCGGCGGGCGACCTGTGCGACACTCTGCGCCGCCCAAAGGGGGTTCAGGGGGTGCGGGCAACGACTCAACCTCGCTTCGGCGGGGTTGAGTCGCGACTGGACGGGGAGCATGTCAGCCGGGGCCCGCATTCGGGCGCTGGCCCGCCCGCAGTCAGTGGGTCATGTCGAGCGGACGGCCAGAGACGGGGAGAGACCGTCAGAGATTATGGATCAACCGTCGTAGAAGTTCAGAGGATGGATTCCGACCAGCGTCTTCTCCCGCGGCGTCCGGTCCCGCGTCAAGGCTTCCACCGACAATTGGTTCGCCACGGATGTAGGTCGGAGTCGTTGTGCGATATCACGACGTCCGTAATGGCACTGCACGAACATCCGTCCGGGATCATCGGACCCGAGTGGCAGGCGTCGGTGCCATATGTCCGAGACGAAAAGGGCAACATCACCGGCCTCGGCCACGATCGGAACGGCGCCGCGTCCTTCCCACTCCAGGCCGTCGTCGGCGAGCCTCTTCCTCGGGGGTGCTTGTCCCGATGTGTGGCTGCCGGGAATCACCCCGGTCGGGCCGGATTCGATCGGGCAGTCCGAGAGGTAGAGATGGGCGGCGATCGCGAAGACCGGATAAGGGATCCTCGGATCCCATGGAACGCCGGACTCACGGGGCACGTGCGGTCCGCTGTCGATGTGCCAGAAACGCCCGAGGTGCTCGTTGTCGCCCGGCTGTTGCCACCAAGCCGTGTTGGCGATCACGTGGCAGTCCTCGCCCAGGAGCGGCTCAACGACCTTGAGGATCTGTGGGTGGCCTATCGCCCGCTCCACGAGGCTGCTCCGATTGAACATCTCGTAGCGAAACGGGGTGGACTGCTCGGGCAGATCTCCTCGCTCGTCCGGCGGGTACTCCTCGAAAACCCGCTCGACATCAGCACAGAGCGCCGCGAGCTCGTCTCCGCCGAAGACGCCGTTGAGGATGACATATCCGTCTGACTGGAGGCTCTCCACCGCAGTGGGTGCCGAACCAGAACGGAGAGTCAGGTATCCGGAAGATCGAGTGAGCATGCCCCGATTCTGCCGCCAATCGAAGGTGCGGGCACGAAGGTAGTCCGCGTCTGCCTCAATCGTCACCGGGTCTGCCTGGTGACACCCGTTCTGATTAGGGTGAGGCCGTCGCGGGGGACGGATCATTCATGGCGAACACCGACGGAGAAGGGTATTTTGATTTGCTGGTGGTCGGGTCAGGCCCGGCCGGTGAGAATGCTGTTGCCCAGACGTCCCTCGGAACAGGGACGGCGACGCGAAGATCGTCAGCCCCACTCGAAGAGCTTGCGAAACCGGGACTTGCCGGGGGGAGGGCGGGACGCAGGCTCCTGCAGGGCCTCCGCCCGATGGGTTCTCAGCCAAGTCATGAGCTCGTCCGCGTCCTTGAACACGATCTCGTCGTCGGTCTCCATCACGTAGAGGTGGATCGAGTCGGCGTCCGCCGTCACAGAGAACTCGATCTTGCCACCGAAGACGAAGCACCAGACTGGTGTGGCACCGGGCGTCGACCGTGGCTCGAGGCGCCAACCCGGCCGGCCGCCGATCAGATCGACCAGCTCGTTGCCCGACTGGCCTGCGCGATCGCTCATGCTCCGCTCCAAATCTTCGTGCTTGTGGGCGCCTGGTGAGGACAGGCGAACCGAGCGCCGGCAATCGTGAACGGTGAAAAGTCTGAGGGGGTCGACTTCCTCAAACCCCGACCGGAGGTTAGCTCCCTGGCTGTGCCCTGCTGCCCGACTCAACCGGCGTGTGGGGCACTACGCCAATGTGGCGGAAACCCGCACCGGTCATGGTGAGCCCTCTCGCCAGGCTCGTAGAAGAGGGGGCCGCAAGCCGCGTCGGTACATCACAACTGGGGGTCGGCAGATGTGGTGTCTGTAAGCGCCGCCTCGTCCTGCGGGCCTTGGCGCAGCAAGTCGAGCAGCTCCTCGGGGTCAACCTTGCTGGGCTCCGTTGTACGCAGGAAGTCCGTCAGGATCTCGACGAAGCGGACGGGCTCCTCCACCTGGGGGAAGTGGCCCACACCCTCCATCACCTCCAACCTGCTGTTGGGGATGGCCTCGTGCGCTCGGTAGGCATGGTCGAGCGGAATGATCCTGTCGTGATCACCCCAAACGATGAGCGTCGGCATGCGCGCGGTCAGATAGAGGCGGTCTACGGCGCTCACCGACTGCCCGCCCGGGTCGATCACGGACCGCACGGTACGGACGAAGGCTCGGCGGCTCTCACCTTCGGTCAACGACCTGTAGGAGCGCCACATCTCTACCGCCTCGGCGTTGCGAAAGCCTCGGACGCCGAAGAACCTGAAGACCGAGTCCCCCCAGTTCGCCACGAACGCCGGGAACAGGGCCGGCATCACGTACTCCGCCCCTGGCAGGGTCATGAAGCGGAGGATCCAGTTCACCTCGCGGCCCAAGCCCCCGGCGTCGACGAGTACCAGGCGCTCGCAACGCTCGGG
>JBEKVF010000457.1:0-2703 GCA_049514295.1 Acidimicrobiales bacterium | reverse complement strand
CGTACGCCGCCGGTCACGCGGCGGTCGGTCCTGCGCCGGGATGGCGGGCTGTGCGTTTACTGCTCCCAGCCGGCCGACACGATCGACCACGTGATCCCCCGTAGTCGTGGCGGCACGCACGACTGGTCCAACGTCGTCGCCGCCTGCAAGCGCGACAACCTGGAGAAGGCCGATCAGTTGCTCTCCGAGCTGGGCTGGACGCTGCGCGTGAAGCCGGCCCCGCCCGACGGGCACCTGTGGCGGCTGCGTCACCTGTCTGACGTGGACCCCTTGTGGGAGCCGTATCTGGCCGCGGCCTCCTGAGGTTGCCCTCGTCGCAGCCGCTCTTCGACGTCGAGCAGTTCCGCTCCGAGCCGCGGCGTCTGGCCCTCGCCCGTGAGGTGGCGCGCCCGACCCTGGTGCTCGGCAGCACGCAGCCGGCGGAGCTGGTGGACCCCCTGGCGCTGCGCCGGCACTCCGCGGAGCTGGCCCGGCGTCGCGGCGGGGGCGGCGCGGTGTATCTCGAGCCGGGTGGCCAGCTCTGGATGGACGCCTGGATACCGAGGGACGATCCACTGTGGGTGCTCGATGTCTCGGTCGCGGCTGAGTGGGTCGGGGCGTGGTGGACGGACGCCCTGGCCCGCCTCGGGCAGCACGGCTTCGACACGCACACCGGCCGTTCCGTTTCGGGTGGGCTCGGGGAGCTCGTGTGCTTCGCCGGCCGGGGTCCCGGCGAGGTGTTCCACCGCGGGCGCAAGCTGGTCGGCCTGTCGCAGTGGCGTTCCCGCGAGGGCGCGCTCTTCTCGTCGTGCGCCTACCTCCGCTGGGATCCCGACCCGCTGCTGGGGCTGCTGCACGTCGACGAGCACGCCCGGGACGAGCTCGGTCGCGACCTGATGCCGCTGGCGGTCGGCCTGCGCGAGCTGGAGCCGCCCGTCGAGGACCTGGGCCGCGTGCGGGACGAGCTCCTGGGCTCGTTCCCCGCCCTGGATGTGCCTTCGTGGCGGGACGGCGACGCTCCGGGCGTCGTGTAGCGACCCTTCTCGCCGCACCCGCTTCGACCACCCATTCGGCCGCTTCTCCCGAGAGGCTCCCAACCGTCCGCTCTTGGTGATCGCGCGCGCCCCGGTGGAGGCCGATGGGGTGAAGCGGTTGCTTTTTGGTTGCGGGGGTTCATGGTGGTTGTCAAGTGGAGGGAAATGGCGTAAAGTGGTTCGAAATGGTGTAACCGAGCGTCAAAGGACGCAGGCCAGGGAGCGTCGTGGGAGATACAGCTGGTGGCAGGCTTCGTCGGAAGGTACGAGCACTCGCTCGACACGAAGGGCAGGGTGATCCTGCCCGCGAAGTTCCGCGCCCAGTTCGAGCGGGGCGGCTACCTGACCCAGAATTCGGAGGGCTGCCTTGCGCTCTGGACGCCCGGGGAGTTCGAGCGCCAGATGCAGGCGATGCAGGAGCGGGCGGATGCCGGGCGCTCCGACCGGAACCGGGCGCGGATCTGGGCCTCGAACTCAGCCGAGGTCGAGATCGATCGTCAGGGGCGGATGCCGATCCCGGCGCACCTGCGTGCGTTCGCCGGACTGGAGGCCGAGGTACTCGTGCACGGAGCCATCGACCGAGTCGAGCTCTGGAACCCCGCGGCATGGGCGGAACGGGTGCTGCCCGAGGAGAGTTGGCTCCTCGAGGGCGACGGGGACTAGCGGGATTCGGGACCACCGGGACAACAAGGACAACAAGGACAACAAGGACAACAAGGACCACAGGGTCAAGAAGAGAAAGGACACTCGACAGGACCACGACGACGTCACACGGAACGCACTGGACCATGTGCAGCTCCTCGACCGGCACGCTGGAAGCCCACTCCACCCACTTCCTCGCTGGTCGTACGGTTCTCCACCTCCCTCTCGACCTGCTGGTCGGGGGGCTGCAGATGGCCCACTCGTTCGAACACATCCCCGTGCTGCGCGACGAAGTGGTGTCGCTCTACGCGTCCGTGCCGCCCGGCATCCTCGTCGACGCCACCGTCGGCGGGGGAGGTCACGCCGCGGCGCTGCTCGAGGCGTACCCAGGACTTCGCCTGGTCGGCTTGGACCGCGATCCGGTTGCGCTCGAGGCGGCGCAGCTCCGGTTGGTTTCGTTCGGGGACCGGGTCACGCTGATCCCGTCCCCGTTCTCGGCGTTGGAGGAGGTCATCACCTCCGCCGGACTCGGCCCCCTGTCGGGCGTGCTGCTCGACCTCGGAGTCAGCTCTCCTCAGATCGACCGTCCCGAGCGGGGCTTCTCGTTCCGCTCCGACGGGCCGCTCGACATGCGGATGGACCCCACCGCCGGCGTGACGGCGGCGGATCTCGTGAACGGCCTCCCGGAAGACGCGCTTGCGGCACTGTTTCGTGAGAACGGAGAGGGGCGTCTGTCCGGGCGCATCGCTCGCGCCGTGGTGCGGGCCCGTCCATTGACGACAACCGGTCAGCTGGCCGACGTCGTGGCGGCCGCGGTACCGGCCGCGGTGCGCAGAAAGGGGCATCCCGCGCGCCGGGTGTTCCAGGCCCTGCGGATTGAGGTCAACGACGAACTGGGCCAGCTGCGCACCGCACTGCCGGCCGCCTTGGCACACCTTGCCGTGGGTGGCGTGTGTGCCGTCATCAGCTACCACTCGGGAGAGGACCGCCTGACCAAGCAGACCTTTGCCGAGGCGGCAACCGGGGGATGCGTGTGCCCGCCGGGCCT
>JBEKVF010000456.1:0-3147 GCA_049514295.1 Acidimicrobiales bacterium | reverse complement strand
CGCCACCAACATCTTGGCCCAGAAGTACTTCCGTGGGACCTTGAACACCGGCGAGCGCGAGTGGTCGCTCAAGCAGGTGGCCGACCGGGTGGCCGACACGCTGACCGCGTGGGGGCTGAAGGACGGCTACTTCGTGGACCAGGAGGAGGCCGAGGTCTTCAACCACGAGCTCAAGCACCTGATCATCCACCAGAAGGCGGCCTTCAACTCCCCGGTCTGGTTCAACATCGGCGTCCCGGGCGTGCCTCAGCAGGGGTCGGCGTGCTTCATCCTGTCGGTGGAGGACGAGATGGACTCCATCCTCAACTGGTACACCGAGGAGGGGATCATCTTCAAGGGCGGCTCGGGGGCCGGGGTCAACCTGTCGAAGATCCGCTCGTCGCACGAGCTCCTCAAGGGCGGCGGCACGGCCTCGGGCCCCGTCAGCTTCATGCGTGGCGCCGAAGGCCCGCGTCCTGCGTGACGCCGGCTTCGACATGGACCTCGACGGCGCCGACAGCCACTCGACGCAGTACCAGAACGCCAACAACTCGGTGCGGGTGACCGACGAGTTCATGGAGGCGGTGCTCGACGGCCGCGACTGGCAGCTCGTCGCCCGCACGGACGGCTCGGTCGTCCGCACGCTCCCGGCGCGGGACCTGTTCCGCCAGATCGCCCACTCGGCCTGGGAGTGCGCCGACCCGGGCCTGCAGTACGACACCACGATCAACCGCTGGCACACGGCGCCCAACACGGGCCGGATCAACGGCTCCAACCCATGCTCGGAGTACGTCCACCTCGACAACTCGGCCTGCAACCTCGCCTCCATGAACCTGCTGACGTTCCTCGACGACAACGACGAGTTCGACGTGGAGGGCTTCAAGGCGGCGGTGTCCGTGGTGTTCACCGGGCAGGAGATCATCGTGGGCAACGCCGACTACCCGACCGACAAGATCGGCGAGACGACGCGCGCCTTCCGCGAGCTCGGCATCGGCTACGCCAACCTGGGTGCGCTGCTGATGGCGCAGGGCCTGCCCTACGACTCCGACGCCGGGCGGGCCTGGGCGGCCGCCATCACGGCGCTGCTGACGGGGCACGCGTACGCCACCTCGGCCCGCACCGCGGCCCGCATGGGGCCCTTCGCCGGCTACCACGAGAACGGCGAGGCCATGCTCAACGTGCTGCGGATGCACCAGGGGGAGGCGGCCCGCATCGACGAGGACGTCGTGCCGCCCGAGCTGCTCTCGGCCGCGCAGGAGGCCTGGGACCAGGCGGTCGACCTGGCCGAGGTCTACGGCGTGCGCAACTCGCAGGCCTCGGTGCTGGCGCCGACGGGCACCATCGGCCTGCTGATGGACTGCGACACCACCGGCGTCGAGCCCGACCTCGGTCTGGTCAAGACGAAGAAGCTGGTGGGTGGCGGCAACATGTCGATCGTCAACCAGACGGTGCCCCGAGCCCTGGCCAAGCTGGGCTACGGCCCCGACCAGGTGGCCGAGATCGTCGCCTACGTCAACGAGCACATGTCGATCCTCGGCGCGCCGCACCTGGCCCCCGAGCACCTGGCCGTGTTCGCCTGCTCCATGGGCGACAACACCATCCACTACTCGGGTCACATCCGGATGATGGGGGCGGTCCAGCCCTTCATCAGCGGCGCCATCTCCAAGACGGTCAACATGCCCGAGGACGTGACGGTCGAGGACGTCGAGCAGCTGCACATCGACGCCTGGCGCCTGGGCATCAAGGCGGTGGCCATCTACCGCGACAACTGCAAGGTGGCCCAGCCGCTGTCGACGACGAAGAGGGAGGGTGCCGCGGTCGTCATCCAGGGCGGCGACACCGCCCCGGCCGGCTCGGAGGCCGAGGCCCGTGACCGCGAGATCGCGACGCACATCGCCGAGCTGGAGGCGGCCCTGGCCCACGAGCGGCAGCGGGTGGCATCGCCGCTGGTGGTGGGCGCGGTGCGCGAGCGCCTGCCCCGCAAGCGCAACTCGAAGACGTTCTCGTTCCGGGTCGCCGACTGCGAGGGCTACGTGACCGTCGGCGAGTACGAGGACGGGCGGCCGGGCGAGGTGTTCATCAAGGTCTCCAAGCAGGGCTCGACCCTGGCCGGGATCATGGACGCCTTCTCCATCTCGCTGAGCCTCGGGCTCCAGCACGGCGTGCCGCTGGCCACCTTCGTGCGCAAGTTCGCCAACATGAAGTTCGAGCCGGCCGGCATCACCGACGACCCCGAGCTGCGCATCGCCACCAGCCTCATCGACTACATCTCGCGCCGGCTGGCCCTGGACTACCTGTCGACCCAGGACCGGACCGAGCTCGGGATCCTCTCGACGCAGGAGCGCACCCAGCCGACGCTGCCCGGCGTGGAGGAGATGGCGACCCCCAGCGCGGGCCTGGTCGACGACGGGCTCAGCGCGGGCGTCACGGCCGCCACGAACTCGTCGGAGCCGGCGGTACGGCCGATGGCCCGTGCGGAGCAGCTCGACGCGCCGCTCTGCTACAACTGCGGCAACACCATGCAGCGGGCCGGGTCGTGCTACGTGTGCGGGAGCTGCGGGTCGACCAGCGGGTGCTCGTAGGTGTCGACGGTCACTCAATGTCCAACGTGATCGGTCACACAGAATGCAGTCGGCTTTTGCCGTCACGCCCTTGACCGGGATGTACCGGACGTAATTCGGATACGCCGACCTTGGCCGTGCCACCCCGGGGAGTCCTTGTTGAAGGAGTCGCGACCCGGAGTCGTCCTTCGCAGCGACATCCGGCACTACCGCTCGACCTTCGTCAGGCCCGATCGAGTCCGCGTTGCGTTGCCCCGACAATGTCCGGGTGACCGTCGGCAGGTTGCCTAGAACTCTCGGCCGAACTGCTCGAGCTCTCCGGCGCGTCGATCGGCTCCCTCGTTCCGCAGTCACGGTCTGTCGCGCGAGCGTCACGCGCCGGTCACGCATGCACCCGCCAATGAAGAAGTGACGAGGACGATCCGACATGGGCGTCGTCGGACGGCTATCGTGCCGCGTCAGGGGGCGAACGAAGGGAGTCCTTCATGCCGGGCGCCTATCCGCTGACTGTCGATACGCCGCCGGGACCTGAGAAGATCCCGCCAGTCAAGGTCCTGACCAACTGGCTGATCTTCATCCCGCAGTTCATCTGGGTGTACATCCTCAG
>JBEKVF010000455.1:0-2709 GCA_049514295.1 Acidimicrobiales bacterium | reverse complement strand
CGACGCCCGACGGGGGCGGCTACTGGCTCGTCGCCTCCGACGGCGGCATCTTCTCCTACGGCGACGCGGTCTTCTACGGCTCGACCGGCTCCATCCACCTGAACAAGCCCGTCGTCGGCATGGCGACCTCTCCGGGCGGCACCGGGTACTGGCTCGTCGCCTCCGACGGCGGCATCTTCAACTACGGGACCGCCCCGTTCCTCGGATCGATGGGCGGCACGCCTCTCAACGCCCCCATCGTCGGCATGGCCGCGGGCCCCGGCGGCTACTGGATGGCCGCCGTCGACGGCGGCGTCTTCAACTTCGGCACCCCCTTCCTGGGCTCCATGGGCGGGCAGTCGAACTCCAACCCGATCCGGGCCATCGCGGCCACGCCCGACGGGGGCGGCTACTGGCTGCTGCCCACGTCTGCCCCGCCGGCACCTCCAACCCTCAGTCCCGGAGCGACCGGCGCGGCCGTCACCTCGCTGCAGCAGCAACTGCTCGCGCTCGGCTACTGGGTCGACACGACGGGCGGCACCTTCGACGACAGCACGGAGCAGGCCGTATGGGCGCTCCAGAAGGCGGCCAACCTCCCCCGGGACGGCGTGGTCGGGCCCGCCACCTGGGCGGCGCTGGCCGCGGGGGTCGTCCCCCAGCCACGCCCGGCGTCGGGCTACGAGATCCAGGTCGACCTCGAGGACGATCTTCTCATGGTGGTGAACAACGGCCACCTGGTGTGGACGCTCAACACGTCGACCGGCGGTGGCTACACCTACACCCAGGACGGCGTCACCAACATCGCCCTCACCCCGACGGGGGTCTTCCAGACGAACCGGGTAGTCGACGGGACCGTGACCGACTCGCTCGGGACCCTGTGGCGACCGAGGTTCTTCTACGAGGGCTACGCCATCCACGGCGACTCGTCGGTACCACCGACCCCGGTGTCGCACGGCTGCGTGCGCATCAGCAACGAGGCCATCGACTGGGTCTGGGCCAATAACATCGACCCGATCGGGACGACGGTCTGGCTGTACTGACCCTCGCCCGCTCCGGCGCGGGTCGACGCCCTAGATGTCGTAGTAGAGCATGAACTCCCACGGGTGCGGCCGCAGCCGCACGGCGTCGACCTCGTTGGAGCGCTTGTAGTCGACCCAGGTCTCGATCAGATCGTCGGTGAAGACCCCGCCCGCCTTCAGGTAGTCCTGATCGGCCTCGAGGGCGTCCATGGCCTCTTCCAGCGAGGACGGGACCTGGCCAATCTTCGCCAGCTCCTCGGCGGGCATGTCGAAGAGGTCCTCGTCGACCGGCGGCGGCGGCTCAATGTGGTTCGCCACGCCGTCGAGCCCCGCCATGAGGATGGCCGAGAAGGCCAGGTACGGGTTGCAGCTCGGGTCCGGGCAGCGGAACTCGACGCGCTTCGCCTTGGGGCTGGGTGAGTAGACCGGGATGCGGCACGCAGCCGAGCGGTTCCGCTGGGAGTAGACGAGGTTGACCGGCGCCTCGAATCCGGGGACGAGCCGCTTGTAGGAGTTGGTCGTGGGCGCCGCGAACGCCAGCACCGAGCGGGCGTGCTTGATGATGCCGCCGATGTACCAGCGGCCGAGGTCCGAAAGCGCGGCGTAGGTGCCCTCCTGGTGGAACAGTGGCTCCTTGCCGTTCCACAGCGACGAGTGGACATGCATTCCCGACCCGTTGTCGTCGAACAGCGGCTTGGGCATGAAGGTCGCCGTCAAGCCCGCCGCGTTGGCGACGCTCTTGACGACGTGCTTGTAGAGCATCAGCTTGTCGGCCATGCGCAGCAGCGTGTCGAAGCGCATGTCGATCTCCGCCTGACCGGCCGTGCCCACCTCGTGGTGCTGCACCTCGATCTCGATCCCGAGCTTCTCCATGGTCAGGATCATCTCCGAGCGCAGGTCCTGGAAGTGGTCCATCGGCGGTACGGGGAAGTAGCCCTCCTTGTAGCGCGGCTTGTAGCCGAGGTTCGGGCCTTCCTCGCGCCCGGAGTTCCAGATGCCCTCGACGGAGTCGACCTGGTAGAACGCGGAGTGCTGGTCCTGGGAGAAGCGCACGTCGTCGAAGATGAAGAACTCCGCCTCGGGCCCGAAGTAGGTCGTGTCGGCCACCCCGGTCGTCTTCACGTAGGCCTCCGCCTTCTTGGCGACGTAGCGCGGGTCCCGGCTGTAGGGCTCCAGGGTCAGCGGGTCGTGCACGAAGCAATTCAGGTTGAGCGTCTTGTGCTGGCGGAACGGGTCGATGACGGCGGTCGACGGATCCGGCAGGAGGATCATGTCGGACTCGTGGATCTGCTGAAAGCCGCGGATGGACGAGCCGTCGAAGCCGTACCCCTCGCTGAACCCATCCTCCGTCAGTCCGTGCGCGGGCACCGAGAAGTGCTGCATCAGCCCGGGGAGGTCGCAGAACCGGAGGTCCACCACCTCGATCCCCTCATCCTTCACAAGTCGGACGACTTCGGCTGGGCTGCGCTCTTTCATTGACGTCTCCCTCTGACACTCGTCGAGCAGCCGCCTGGAGCCTGCCCGGGCAAATGAGGTGCGATTGCTCCCTATCACAGGAAAACCTCAGGACGCGGGGCCGGGGGGCCCAGTTCATCAAGTTTTCACAATGGCAGGCGAAGAGGCCGGGTCGACGGGCCAGCCGCTACCCGGTCGTCACAGCGGCCTCCCGGGGGTTCCCCCGGACCGGGCGGCGCCGAGATGCAGCTCTTAC
>JBEKVF010000454.1:0-2714 GCA_049514295.1 Acidimicrobiales bacterium | reverse complement strand
CCTCCGCGCCCGAGGGCGCGCGGGACTCGGGCGGCAACCGGGACGCCGGCAACGGCGACGCCGCTCCATCCACCTCCTCCGGGTCGTCCACGCGATCGGCGCCGTCCTTCGAGGACGCGTTCGAGGCCGAGCTGGTGGCGGACCTGGGCGACCTTGGCCCCGGGACCGGTGAGGCCGATGCCGGCCGTAGCGACCGCGGTAACGACCGCGGCAGTGACCGCGGCAGTGACCGCGGCAGCCGCGGCTCCTCGCGCGGGCGTTCCCGCCGTCGTTGATCGAGACGTCCGTCCTGCCGTGCGGCATCCGCCTGGTCACCGAGACCATGGCGGACGTCCGCTCGGTGGCGGTCGCCTACTGGGTCGGCACCGGCTCGCGTGACGAGCCCGGCGGGCTCGCCGGGGCGTCGCACTTCCTGGAGCACCTGCTCTTCAAGGGCACGGAGGAGCGTTCGGCCGCGGCCATCGCCGAGGCGCTCGACGAGGTGGGGGGCGACTGCAACGCCTTCACCACCAAGGAGTACACGACGTTCTACGTGCGCCTCCTCTCCGACGACCTGGCGCTCGGGCTGGACATACTGAGCGACATCATGTGGATGCCGGCACTCCGCTCCGACGACATCGAGGCAGAGCGCACCGTGATCCTCGACGAGATCCTCATGCACGCCGACGAGCACGCCGACCTCGCGTCCGAGCGCTGGCAGTCGGCGGTCTTCCCGGGCCACGCGCTCGGGCGGGACACCCTGGGGACGGCGTCGTCGGTGCAACGGATCACCCGTGAGGACATCCGCGCCTTCCTGGAGCGCCACTACCGGCCCTCGAACATGGTCGTCTCCGTCGCCGGGGACTGCACGCACGAGGCGGTGGCGGCCGACCTGGAACGCCGCTTCGCCGGGACGCCGGGCGGCGCGGTGCCGTCGCGCACGGCGCCGGGGCCCGACGTGGTCGCGCTCGACGTCGTGCGACGTCCGACGGAGCAGGCGCACCTCGTCTACGGGGCGCGCTCGGTGTCGCGCTTCGACGAGCGGCGTTGGGCGCTGGCCGTGCTGAACCACGTCCTGGGGGGCGGGCTGTCGAGTCGGCTGTTCCAGAAGGTGCGCGAGCAGCGCGGGCTGGCCTACTCGGTGTGGTCGGAGCGGGCGGCCTACGAGGACGCCGGCTCGCTGGCCGTGGTGGTGGGGACGGCGCCCGAGCACGTCGACAAGGTGCTGCACATCATCAGCGAGGAGTTCGAGCTGCTGGCGACCGAGGGCGTGACCGAACGGGAGCTGGCCGTGGCCAAGGGCAACCTGCGCGCCGAGATGCTCCTCTCGGGCGAGGACTCCGGTGCCCGGATGAGCCGCATCGGCGCCTCCCTGCTGCTGCACGGCGAGGTGCTCTCGGTCGACCAGGTCCTGGCCCGCATCGACGGCGTCGACCGCGAGCAGGTGCGCGACGTGGCGACCCAGCTGGCCGGCGCACCGCGCACGATGAGCGTCGTGGGCCCCTTCGACGAGCACGACTTCGAGTCCCACCTGCCCGACATGGCCGCCCGGTAGCCTGCAGGCCATGCACAGGGTCGGTGTGGTCGGCGCCGGCGGCCGCATGGGCCAGGAGGTCTGCCGCGCCGTGTCGGAGGCGGCCGACATGGAGCTGGTCGCCGCCGTGGACCCAGCGCACGTGGGGGAGGACGCCTGCGGCCGGGCGATCGTGGGCGAGGTCATCGCGCTGTCGGACCTCGGTGCCGAGGTGGTCGTCGACTTCACCATCGCCGCAGCAGTGCGCCACAACGTGCCGCACTACGCCCAGCAGGGGGTGCACGCCGTCATCGGGACGAGCGGGCTGTCCGACGACGACCTGGCCGCCGTGGCGGCGCGCTTCGAGGGGAGCGGTGCCAACGCCATCGTGGTGGCGAACTTCGCCATCGGGGCCGTCCTGCTGATGCACTTCTGCCGGATCGCGGCGCCCCTCATGGAGGGCGTGGAGGTCATAGAGCTGCACCACGACGCCAAGCGCGACGCTCCATCGGCGACGGCGATCCACACGGCCGCCGCGATCGCCGCGGCGCGCCGGGCGGCCGGCGCCGGCCCGCTCCCACCCGACCCGACCACCGACGTCGTGCTGGCCGGGGCGCGCGGGGCCGAGGGGCCTGGCGGCATTCATGTGCACTCGGTGCGGCTGCCCGGCCTCGTCGCGCACGAAGAGGTGATCTTCGGCGCCCAGGGCCAGAGCCTGAGCCTGCGCCACGACTCCTACGACCGCCGCTCCTTCATGCCGGGCGTCTTGCTGGCGGTGCGCTCGGTGGCCGACCGGCCCGGCCTGACGGTGGGCCTCGAGGCGTTGCTGGGGCTGTGAACCCCGAGGTCCGGGAGCGGCTGCTGCAGGCCACCTACGACTGCGTGGCCCGCTGGGGCCTGGCCAAGACGACCGTCGAGGACGCGGCGCGCGAGGCCGGCGTCTCGCGGGCGACCGTGTACCGCTACTTCCCCGGCGGGCGCGACGAGCTGATCTCGGCCGTCGTTGGGTGGGAGTTCGCCCACTTCTTCCTCCGGCTCTACGAAGAGGTCTCCGACGCCGACACCCTGGAGGAGGTGATGGAGCGCGGCCTCATGTTCGCCCACCATGCCCTCGTCGGGCACGAGGTGCTCCAACGCATTCTCGTGACCGAACCCGAGATCCTCCTGCCGCGGCTCACGACCGAGGCGGAGGGGACGCACACGCTGGTGGCCGCGTTCCTGG
>JBEKVF010000453.1:0-2714 GCA_049514295.1 Acidimicrobiales bacterium | reverse complement strand
GCCCATCCACCAGGGGGGTCGCCCGAGACCCCATGAGCAGGGGGGTCGTCGGGCCGTGCGAGAATGCCCCCATGAGCCCCCAGCACCGCGCTCTTGAGGATGCCCCGGGGTCCTACACGCCCTACCGGGCCGACACCCTCCTCGTCGAGCACGACGGCCCCGTGACCGTCGTCACCATCAATCGGCCGGAGCGGCGCAACGCCGTCGACAGCGTCTGCGCCGACCAGCTCCGGGAGGCCTTCTTGGCCTTCGAGTCTGACGACGCCCGCTCGGTGGCCGTGCTCACCGGCGCTCAGGGATCATTCTGCGCCGGCGCCGACCTCAAGGCGGTCGCCGAGGGAGACCGGCGACCCATCCCCGACCTCGGGCCGGGACCGATGGGACCCACGCGCCTGACCCTGTCCAAGCCGGTGATCGCCGCCGTCGAGGGGTACGCCGTCGCGGGCGGGATAGAGCTCGCGCTCTGGTGCGATCTGCGGGTGGCGGCCGAGGACGCGATCTTCGGCGTCTTCTGCCGCCGCTTCGGGGTCCCGCTGTGCGACCTCGGCACCGTGCGACTGCCGCGCATCGTGGGCCACGGCCGTGCCATGGACCTCATCCTCACCGGCCGTGCCGTGGCAGCCCCCGAGGCGCTGACCATGGGTCTGGCCAACCGGGTCGTCCCGCCAGGTCAGGCGCTGTCGGCCGCTGTCGGGCTGGCGCACCAGCTGGCCGCGCTGCCCCAGGTGTGCCTGCGCTCGGACCGGATGAGCGCGTTGGAGCAGTGGGGCCTGACCGAGGAGGACGCGGCCCTCGGGGAGGCCCGGCGCGGCCGCGACGTCGTCCGCAGCGGTGAGACGCTCGAGGGAGCGACGCGTTTTGCAGGGGGTGCGGGCCGCGGTGGCACTGCGCTCGACTGATCACGACGCGGGCGACGGGCGGGCATCGCCGGGACGCCCGACCGTCGCCGCCTTCGACTTCGACGGCACGCTCACCGACTCGGGAAGCGTGTTCCCGTTCCTGGTCAGCCTGCGCGGTGCCTGGCCCGTGCTGCGCGCCGTGGTCAGGCTCTCCCCCGAGCTCGTGCGTGCGGCGATCACGGGAGGGCAGGCAGCCGACCACGTGAAGGAGAAGTTGTTCACCCGCCTTCTCGGCGGCCTCCCGATCGGCGAGGTCGACCGCCGCTCAGCGGCCTTCGCCCACCGGCATCTCCAGCGCCACCTGCGCGACGACACCCGACGCCGGCTCGAATGGCACCGTCGGCAGGGGCATCACATCGTCGTGGTCTCCGCCTCGCCCGAGTGCTACGTGATGCCCGCCGGGAAGGAATTGGGCGTCGACGGCGTCGTCGCCACCCGGCTCGCCGTCGGGGGTGGCGGGCTCCTCACCGGGGGCTACGAGGGCAAGAATTGCCGGGGGGCGGAGAAGTACGCCCGCCTGGTCGTCTACCTCCGCTCGCGGGGGTTGCTGTCGAACGGCGGCGGCGGGCAGCCGGTCCTGTGGGCCTACGGCAACAGCCGAGGGGACCTCCGGCTGCTCAACGCGGCCGACCACGGCGTCGACGCCGGCCGGCTCGGGCCGCTCGGCCGTCTGCGCCGGTTCCCCCGGCTCTCCGCGGTCGCGACGTCAGCCCGGGGTCGCGGCGATGCCGACCACGTGGCCTGAGTAGCCGCTCACCGCAGTGGTGACGTCGCCGAAGTACGGCGCGTCGCCGTAGGCGAAGGCCTGCCCGCTGCCGTCGACGGCGATGAACCCCTGCCCGCTGAAGTCGGGGATCAGACCTGTCATCGGGCCCTTCATGCCGTTGAGGGCCGGCGAGCCCAGGGTGAGCCCGACGGTCGGCGCGTCGCCGAAGTCATACACGGTGCCGTTGGCACCCAGCACCCAGTACCCGCCGCCGTCGGGCGTCGGCGCCACGCAGACGAGCGGCGTCGAGGGAGGCGCGCCACCTAGCGATCCGGAGAAGCAGGCATCCCCGAAGGCGAACACACCGCCGTCCGACGCGATGAGCCAGTAGCCGCGCCCGTCGTGGGTCGGCACCATCCCGATCACCGGCTTGTTGAGCGTCAGGCTGCCCGTGCTCCCGAAGAACTGGGCGTCGCCGTAGGCGAAAATCCCGCCGTCGGACGCCACGAGCCAGTACCCGCCGCCGTCGGGGGTGACCGCCATGCCCACCACTGGCTTGTTCAGCACGATGCTGCCGGTGCTGCCGTGGAATTGTGCGTCACCGAAGCTGAACACGCCGCCGTCGGTGGCGACCTCCCAGTAGCCGCCCGCGTCGTGGGTGGCCGCCATCCCGACAACCGGCTTGTTGAGCTTCATGCCGCCGGTACTGCCGTAGAACTGCGCGTTGCCGAAGCTGAACACGCCGCCGTCGGTGGCGTTGATCCAATAGCCCCCGACGCCGCTGCTCGCACCGACGGTCGCCGTCCCGCCCGGAAGGCTCGTCAACTGTGCTGGGGCGTAGTAGTGAGCGACGATCTGCTGATAGGTCCAGTTCCCGTCGCCGTGGTCCTGACCGATGGCGTAGCCCAGCGCGCCCCACTGCCCCATCCCGATGCCGTGGCCCCACCCCTGGCCGGCGATGTTCACGGTGCTGCCGCTTTGCGAAGCGCTGAAAAGATCCGAAAGGAATCCGAGTTTGCCAGAAAACTCAGTGCCGGGGATGGTCATGGGGGAGCCGGGCCCGGTTCCGTCGAGGGTGATGGTGTCCACCCGCCCGTACGACGCGTCGA
>JBEKVF010000452.1:0-2721 GCA_049514295.1 Acidimicrobiales bacterium | reverse complement strand
CAGCACGGGGCCACGGGCCGCGATCCCCCCGAGCCGTGCCGCCGCCTCGGTCGCCGAGAGCCGTTCCGCCGGCGCGCCCGCCGCTGCCAGCGCGCCGGCGATGGAGTCGAGCGCGGCCTCGTCGCCGAGCGTGACCTGGCCCGTCGCGTGCAGGAGCCGGCGCCCGCCGGCGCTCTCCAGGTCGTGCCAGAGGTCCCGGGCCCGCAGCGCCATCCCGACGTAGAGAGGGTCCGGGTAGCCCAGCCGGAAGATGCGAGCGTCGCCCTTGGAGCCCGACCGTTCGTGGCCGACGGTGCCGGCGGCCTCCAGGACGACCACGTCCCACCCCCGGCCCGCCAGCGCCCACGCGGCACTCAGCCCGAGGAGCCCCGCTCCGACCACGATGCAGCGGCGGTC
The DNA here is from genome assembly GCA_049514295.1 of Acidimicrobiales bacterium. Taxonomy (GTDB): domain Bacteria; phylum Actinomycetota; class Acidimicrobiia; order Acidimicrobiales; family RAAP-2; genus Bog-473. Next base: position 2,325 of record JBEKVF010000452.1, on the reverse strand, counting down.
GTCGGGCACGGCGACGATCATAGGAACGCCGCACGAGCGTCCCCGTTTGCCCCGGGCGTGGGGAGGACGTGGCGGTACGCTCGGCGGCAGTGACGAGCGGGATGGACGTGTCGACACACCCCAGGCACGACACGCCCGCCTCCAGCGAGGACCCCGACCCGGGCTTCTCCGAGCACGCCGACGACTGTCCGGACGAGGCCGACCAGCCGCCGCCCGGGCGCGGCAGCCGCACGCGCCGTGCCGCGCGGGCACTCGGCTTTCACGTCGCCGCCATCGCCCTCTTCACCATCCCCGCCGTGGCGCTCTGGTGGCACGTGTGGTCGGGCCATCCCTCCTCCACCCTGACGTGCGGGTGCGGCGACCCGGCGCAGGAGGTCTGGTTCATGGCCTGGCCCGCCTGGGCCATCGCCCACCTCCATAGCCTCTTCTTCTCGGGTGCGGTGAACGTCCCGGACGGCGCCAACCTGCTGTCGAACACGTCGGGGACGCTGGTCGGCGTCGTGCTGGCGCCGGTGACATGGCTCTTCGGACCCGTCACCGCGACCAACGTGGCGCTCACCCTTGCCCCCGCGCTCAGCGCGTGGGGCTGCTTCGCCGCCATTCGCCCGCTCGTCACATGGAAGCCCGGTGCCATCCCCGCCGGGCTCGTGTACGGCTACTCGTCGGCGATCGTGACGTCGCTGGCCTTCGGCCACGTGTCGGTCACGTTCATGGTGATCCCGCCGCTCCTGTTCACCACGCTGTACGAGATCGTCATCCGCCAGGAGCACTCGGTGCGCCGCGACGGGCTGGTGCTGGCCGCACTGTTTGTGGCCCAGTTCCTGATCTCGCCCGAGGTGATGGTGATGTGCCTCCTGTTCGCCGTCGTGGGCCTGGTCGCGGTGATGGCGGTCGGCTGGCGCCAGGTGCGGGTGCGCTCGGGCCACGCGCTGCCGGCGCTCGGCCTCGCCGCGGGCGTGACCGTCGCGCTCCTCGCCTACCCCGTCTGGTTCGGCCTGGCCGGGCCCCAGGCGGTGACCGGGGTGCTCTTCGCGCTTGCGCCGATCTCGGGCGTGCCGTTCTCGGGGGTCCTCGCGCCGGGGCAGTACGCGGCGTTCGCCCCCGAGTCCATCCGCTTCGGGGGCTACCTCGGCCGCAACGGCCCACCCCCCGACTATGTCGGCGGCGGGATCGCGCTGGTCATGGTGGCGTCGGTCGTCGTGGCGCGTCGGCGCGGCCTCACGTGGCTGCTCATCTTCCTGACGGCCGTGACGCTGTGGCTCGCGCTCGGCGGCTATCTCCTGAGCGCGCCGTCCTGGCTGGGGCACCCGTGGCTGCCCTGGCGCAACCTCTCGACGCTCCCGCTGCTCAAGGAGCTCCTGCCGGACCAGTTCGCGCCGCTCCTCACGCTCTTCGTCGCCTTCCTCCTCGCCGTGGGCCTCGATGCGCTCTACGTCGTGCACCGCCGGCCGGCCTCATGGATGGCGCGACACCTGCACGCGGTCATCGCGGCCGCGACGGCGCTGGTGGCGGTGGTGGCGCTCGTACCGGTGTTCGTCACGTTCGACCTGCCGTTCACCGTCGTGCCGGTACGGATCCCTGCCTACCTGCGCGAGGCGGCGCCGTCGCTCCCGTCCGGCACGGTGCTGCTCACCGTCCCCTTCGCCGTGTCGGGCTCCGCGCAACCCATGCTCTGGCAGGCGGTCGACGACATGCACTTCAGCCTGGCGGGCGCCGCGCTCAAGACCCCCAACGCCGTGGGAGGCCCGGTCGGGCAGGGTGCGCCAGGATCGGCTCGCCGGATCCTGTCCGACCTGAGCGTGGTCGGCGGGCCCCAGCCCACGGGGACCCCGGCGCAGATCGCGACCGTCCGGAGCGCCCTGCAGGCGTGGCAGGTGCGGGAGGTCGTGATCGCCGGCGCCAGCCGCGACCCGGTGTACGCCTCCGGGTTCTTCACCATGGTCCTCGGCACCGCCCCCGTCTACGACGACGGCGCCTGGGTGTGGATGCTGCAACGGGGAGGACCGTCGAGCACACCCGCGACCGGCGCCTCCCTGCCGCTGTGCCGGGCCGCAGCCAGGGCACCGAACAGCCGCACGGACCCGCTCTCGATGTCGAAGTGTGTGCTGTTTGCCGCCGGAAGAGCCTGACGGTGCGTCGTCGTAGGCTTGGCCCATGCAGCCGATCCTCCACCTGTCCATCCCCGTTCGGAACATGGACGAGGCGCGCGACTTCTACGTGCACACGCTCGGCTGCCAGGCGGCGCGCAGGCGTGAGGATTTTACCGACGTGTGGTTCTACGGGATGCAGATCACCCTGCAGGACCGCCCGGACGAGGTGCCACCG
>JBEKVF010000451.1:0-2721 GCA_049514295.1 Acidimicrobiales bacterium | reverse complement strand
CGTCGAGATCGATCCCTCCGGGAATGTCTGGATCACCAACAACTGGAAGCACGTCCCGCAACTCGCGGGGAATCCGGGTGGACTCCAGATGGTCGTGTTCGTCGGGGTCGCGTGTCCGATCAAGACGCCGCTCATCGGGCCGCCCCAGCCGTCATGAGGGTGTGGACCGCCGTTGCCGCCATCGAGACCCGGGCGCCCACCGTTCGACGGCCCCGACGTCACCGGACCGGCTCAGGGGACGGCGCCCTCCGCACCGAGATCGAGTGACGGCGCGACGTCCTGTGCCGGCGCACGCTGCCGGCCGGGATGAACGTTGATGAGGAGACCGGCGACAAGGGCAGCGAGCACGAAGATCCCGGCCGCCCAGGCGCTGGCCGTCGCGTACCCGTGCACGGTGGCCCGGGCGACCTCGTCCCCGATTCGCCTGTGCGACACCAGGTAGGACGCCGTCGCGGTGGCGGCGATCGTGTTCAGCAGGGCCGTCCCGATGGAGGCCCCGATCTGCTGCGAGGTGTTCGTCATGGCCGACGTCACTCCGACGTCGTTCGGATCGGCGTTCTGGGTCGCCGTGCTGATGCAGGGCACGATCGCAATCCCCAACCCGAGGCCCAACAGAAGCTCGGTCGGCAGCACGTGCGTCACATAGGAGGCATCGGGAGTCAGGTTCGTGAAGAGCGCGACGCCGAGTGCTGCCAACAGCAGGCCGGGCACGACCAGCATGCGCGTCGGCACACGGGGCATGAGTCGGCTGGCGATCTGGGTGGCTGCGAACGCGTTGAGCGCCACCAGGGGTAGGAAGGCCAACCCGGTCTTGAGCGGTGAGTAGTGGTCGACGGTCTGGAGGAGGTAGGTGAGGAAGAGGAAGGTGCCGAACATCCCGGTGACGGCGAGCATGATCGTCAGGTAGGACCCGGCTCGGTTGCGGTTCTTCACGATGCGGAGAGGGAGGAGAGGGTTCGGCCCTTTGCTCTGCCAGAAGACGAAGCAGCTCAACAGCGCGAACGCGGCGAGGAGGGGGGCGATGACGTCGGAGGAGTCCCACCCGTCGGCACCCGCCTGACCCAGCCCGTAGACGAGGGCCACCAGGCCACCGCAGCCGAGGAGGACGCCCAGCACGTCGAGTCGGACACCGGGCGTGCCCTTGCGATCCGGGATCATGGTGAATGCTCCGAAGGCCACCAACCCGGCAATGGGCAGGTTCACGTACAGACACCAGCGCCAGTCGACGTACTGGGTTAGGAAACCGCCGAGGATGAGCCCGAAGGCGGAGCCCGAGATGGCAATGGTGGCGTAGATCCCGAACGCCCGGCCTCGCTCATGCGGCTTGCTGAAGGTCGATGTCAGGATCGAGAGCACCGACGGAGCCAGCAGCGCGCCGAAGAGCCCCTGCAGGCCACGGGCGCCTATCAACATGAGGGTGGTCTGGGCCGCGCCGCCGACGGCCGACGCCAGGGCGAAACCCACGACCCCGGTCATCAGCGTTCGCTTGGGCCCGAACATGTCGCTGATGCGTCCGCCGAGCAACAGGAAGCCGCCGAACGCAAGCGTGTAGGCCGTCACGACCCACTGTCGATCGGTGTTGGAGAATCCCAGGGAGTGCTGGGCCGACGGCAGGGCGATGATCATGATCGTCGAATCGAGCACCACCATCAGCTGTGCTCCGGCGATGACCACCAGGATCCACCAGTGGGCCCTCGTGGGACCTTTGGACACGGTGTCCGTTTCGGCGTCCCGCAGCGTTGTCACCGGCTGTCACGCCCCTTCTCGTCACGCGTCGCCGTGACGGCTGACGGGGCGAGGATCCGGTCGACCTGGTTCCGGCTGAGGGGACGGTGCTCGAGTGCAGACTCCGCCGGGCGCATGCCTGCGATCAAGAGGTCCAGATGCCGTCTCCATGCGTCGGGGGCGTTGGCGCGAGTGGTCTCGAGAACTCCCCGGATCGACCACATCACCAGATTGATGTCGGTGCTCGTCAGATCCGAACGAACACGGTTGTGGGCCTGCGCGTCGGAAAGCAGGCCGGTGATCAGCGTCCGCGCCGTCTGCATGAGGTGGTGATCGGTGTTCCAGAGCTTCGGGAGGCATCCCAGGTGCTCGGCTTGGTACGCACTCGACGCCTCCAGGAAATGCTCCAGGCCCGAGCCGTCCGGCCACGCCGCCGCCTCCCTCGCCATCGCGATTGTGGCCTCGAGGACCTCTGAGACCAGCGCGTCAATGAGGGCCTCTTTGGAAGGGAACCGCCGGTAGAGCGTGCCCATCCCGACGCCGGCGACCCGTGCCACGTCCGCCACGCTGGCCTCGAGTCCCTTCTCTTCGAACACCTGGCCCGCAGCGTCGAGCAGGCGCTGGCGGTTCTTCAGGGCATCGCTGCGCAGGGGCCGATTCGGCTCGGTGGAGGTCGCCTCATGACACCCGCTTGCCTGGGTTGTATCCGGAGAAATCACTCCGCTTAGGGTATAGGCACGCGGATTCGAGACGGACATCGGGTCAAGGGTCGTCGCCCGGCGAGCGAGGCCCACAACGAGGCGGAATGCCGGGTCTGAGTCTGTGGCGGGTCCCTCGAGTCAGATCGGCGGAGTGGCGCCGCGGTACGCCCAGGAGACCTTGCCACTCGTGATTGGTCATGTGGACCCATGGCCCTAGTGCCGGGAGGATACAGCGTCCATGCTGACAAAATGGAGGTGGTTGCTCGCTCTCCCTCCGAGGAGTTGGATCTCGACG
>JBEKVF010000450.1:0-2723 GCA_049514295.1 Acidimicrobiales bacterium | reverse complement strand
GCTGTCGACGCCGATCACCCGAATCCGCGACAGCGCGCCTCTCGCCTTGCCTTGACGCCGCACGGCGGCGGCCAGCGGCGGAAGTTCCTGGTGGCAGCTCGGACACCAGTTGCCGAAGAAGAGCAGGACCGCGGGCGTGCCGTTGGCTCCCCCATCCGTCGGCACCGCCAGCTGGCTTGGTCCGATCGGGCCCACGTTCTGGCGTGTGAACGAGGGAACCGGGCCGCCTTCATAGGGAGCGGCCGTGGAGTTCTGGCTTGTGCCGAGGTTCGTGAACAGGAAGACACCGAGCACGGCTGCCAGCACGATGCCGATCACCAGGAAGATCTTGCGTGGCTTGCGCGAGCCAGGTCCCGGAGCAGGTGCAGCCGACGGCTCGGGGGGTGTTGCGTCGGTCATCGCGGGGCGACGTTAGTGAATGTGGTTGGAGATGAGTACGTCGCCCGCCATGGCCACGAAGAGCACGGTCAGGTAGGTGATGGAATACCCGAAGACCTTCATGGCGTCGCGCCCGGTCGCCTGGCCGTTCTGGGCCAGCCCCCACAGCCGGGTCACGAAGTAGAGGAACCCTGCACCGAGCACGGCGGCGGTGATCATGTAGATCCAGCCCATGTGGGCCACCGGCCCGAAGAGGAACGACACCGCCACCAGCGCCACCGTGTAGTACACGATCTCGGTCGTGGTGCGCTTCATGGAGGCGACCACCGGCAGCATCGGCACGTCGGCCGCCCTGTAGTCCTCCTTGTAGCGCACCGCCAGCGCCCAGAAGTGCGGCGGCGTCCAGATGAAGATGATGGCGAAGAGCACCACCGGTGCCCACGAGAGGCTGTCGGTGACGGCGGCCCACCCGACGAGGACCGGCACGGCGCCGGCGGCGCCCCCGATCACGATGTTCTGCGTGGAGCGGCGCTTGAGCCACAGCGTGTACACGAACACGTAGAAGAGGGTGGCCGAGATCGCCAGGACCGCCGAGAGCAGGTTGACCGCGAGCCACAACTCCACGAAGGCAGCGACCTCGAGGGAGAGTGCGAAGACCAGCGCCGCGGTGGGGGTCATGGCGCCCGTCACCAGCGGGCGGTTCTTGGTCCGCTTCATCAGGCGGTCGATGTCGCGGTCGACCACCATGTTGATGGCGTTCGCCCCGCCGGCCGCCAACGCACCGCCCGCGAGGGTGGCCACCATCAGCCAGACGGGCGGCAGGCCGCGCTGCGCCACCACCATGGTGGGGAGCGTCGTGACCAGCAGGAGCTCGATGATCCGCGGCTTGGTCAGGGCGACATACGCCCCAACCTTCTGCCACGACCACCCCGCTCGCCGGCCTGGGATGGCGGGCGCCTCAATGGACATGTGGGCTCAGCCTAGGACGGGGGCTCGCCCGGGACCAGTAGGCAGGCCCCGGTACGCTGACGCGAAGTGTCGCGACGCCGAACCCCCACCGTCTCGCCCTCGCTGAGCCACCGGCTGAACGTCCTGGCCCTGGTCCTGACCGCCCTCATCGTCGTCACCGGCGGGGCGGTCCGCCTGACCGGATCCGGTCTGGGCTGCAGTGACTGGCCCTCGTGCACTGCGGGGCACCTGACCCCGGCCCTGCAATTCCACGGGCTGGTGGAGTTCGGGAACCGCCTGGTCACGGTCGTCCTGGTCATCGTGGTGGCGGCCGCCTTCCTGGGCACGGTGTTCCGCTCCCCCCGCCGGCGCGACCTCATGTGGCTGAGCGGTGGGCTCGTGGCCGGCGTGCTGGCCCAGGCCGTGCTGGGCGGCATCGTCGTCTACACCAAGCTCAACCCCTACGTCGTCATGGTGCACTTCTTCGCCACCATGCTCCTGCTGGTCGACGCCGTAGTGCTCGTCCACCGCTCCACCCGCGACTACACGCCGGGATCGGCCCGCCTCCTGGTGCCCCGGCCCCTGATCCAGCTCTATTACGGGCTCCTCGCCCTGCTGACCCTCGTGATCGCGGCCGGCACCGCCGTCACCGGCGCGGGGCCCCACGCCGGCGACGCCTCGGGGCAGCAGATCGCCAAGCGGATCCCGATCGCGTTGCGCGACATGGCCGAGCTCCACTCGAGCCTCGCCCTGCTCCTGATCGGCGTCACCATCGGCCTCGCCGTCGCCCTGCACATGGGCGACGTGCCCGAGCGGGTGCGGCGCTCGGCCCGCATCCTGATGGTGGTCATGATGGCCCAGGCGGCGGTCGGGTACACCCAGTACTTCACCCACCTGCCGGCCCTGCTCGTCGAGGTGCATCTGCTCGGCGCGACCGTGCTGGTGATCGGCGCGGTCCAGACCTTTCTCGCCTGCACGTACCACGCGCCCGAGGCGCTGCCCGCCCCGCTCGTCCACGACGAGTCAGCGCCGGGCGTGCCCATCGGCGCCCATTAGGCTGACAATTCCCGTGCTTCGGCACGGACCCGCCCCCATCGTCTAGCGGCCTAGGACACCGCCCTTTCACGGCGGCAGCACGGGTTCGAATCCCGTTGGGGGTGCCAAAATGGGCTTGACCCCTAAAGGGGTGCCACGGTTGCCATGGCCGGCGCGGCGGGAAGTCGATACGTCGTTACCCCGAAACGAGATGAGTCTCGCCTAAGGATGGCGCCCCAGGGGCATGAGGTCGCTCTGCCCCCACTGGTCGAGCGAGTTCAGCTGCACTTGGTCGCCGGTCGCCTCGACGATCTGTCCACCACCGACGAATATCCCGGTGTGGTACACGCTCGTCCAGTCGG
>JBEKVF010000449.1:0-2737 GCA_049514295.1 Acidimicrobiales bacterium | reverse complement strand
AACGTCGGCGTCGGCCTGCTGTCGACCGACCAGCGTTGGAAGGGCATCAACACGAGCCAACTCATGGACGCCTTCGTGGGCTACGCCCCGGAGTCATGGGGGCTGAGCCCGGAGACGAGCCTCGGTCCGCCGACCGGCGGCAAGCTGCCCATGGGGCTATCGGTCGGGCCGCGGGCCGGTGCCAACGTGCTCATCGCCGGCGACGCCGGCGGCGTCATCAACCCGTTCAACGGGGAGGGAATCGCCTACGGCTACGAGACAGGGCGCCTGGCCGCCGCCGCGCTCGGCCACGCGCTGACCGGGGAGGGCGCCGAGGCACTGGCGGACTACGAGCGCGAGCTGACCGCCGCCTACGGGCCGTACTACAAGGTGGCCCGGGCCTTCGTCCACCTCATTTCGCATCCCGAGGCGATGCGGCTCTGCGTCGGCCTCGGCATCCGCTCCGAGCTGTTGATGAACACGCTGCTGCGCATCATGGCCAACCTGATGCGGCCCGATGCAGCCGGACCGGCCGAGCTCGGCTACCGGGCCATGGAGCTGGTGTCACGCCTCCTCCCCGACACCGACGGCCTCGAGAGCTCCGCCGCCTGACCTCAGGCGAAGAGCTGCACCGAGCCACCCGCCACCCGCGCCAGCCACGCCGCCTCCTCACCCTCGAAGCCCTCAGCGAACCGCGCCGCGGCGGCGATGCGGACCCAGGCGTCGAGCGTGTCGTCGTCGAGGCCGCGCCGTTCCCGGCCGATCCGGCGCACCGCACGCAGGAAGGTGACCACCGGCTCGGTGGAGTGCCGCCCCCACAAGACCAGCGTGCGGGCCAGGTCGGCCGCTGGCGGCCCGGCCGCCACCGTGAGCCAGTCGATGACCACCCAACCCCCCGGGCCGACCAGCACGTTCTCGGGGTGGAAGTCGTAGTGGCAGACGCCACGCCTCCCGTCATCGAGCGTGGCGAGCAGCCCCAGGAGCTCGCCACGCAGTGCGGCATCGGCCACGACCGCCTCGATCTCGCCCCGGAGGCGGGGCACCAGGTCGGGCAGGCCCTCCACCACGATCGCGTTGAACTCCAGCTGCAGTGCGGCAAAGCGATCGGCCAACTCCTCGGCCTCGTCCGTACTCGATGTGGCCAGCACCTGCAGGAGGGAGGGCCCGGCGACGCGGTCGAGGATCACGCCGCTGCGCCCCCCCACGGTTACGGTGCCGTGCGGGCGGGCGACCGGCAGCCCCGCGTCGGCCAGGCCCGAGAGCACCACCGCCTCGAATGCGGAGAGGCCGTTCCACTCGGGCCGGTCGAGCTTGAGCACCGTGCCCTCGCCGTAGGCGAAGACCTCGGCGGTGCGCCCCTCGGCCAGCAGCTCCAGCATCGTCAGCGCTGCATCCTTGCGCGCAACGCCGCCGCCTCCGCCTCCAGCTGCGTCGGCTCGATGGCGGGGGTGATGTCGACGTGGAACGCCTCCGTCTCGAGCGGAAACCCGGCCCTTGCGTCCTCGTGCGGACGCGGCACCAGGTGCACGTGGAGATGGGGCACGCCGTTTTCCAGACTCAGCCAGTTCATCTTGGCCGGCTGGTACTGCTCCTCCACGGCCTCCGCGACACGGGCGACGTCGGACCAGAAGCCGGCCGCCTCGTCGGCCGACAGCTCCGTGGGCTCGGCGACGTGCCGACCATTCCAGATGACATAGGCATAACCGGGTCGAACCGGATACCGGCCGATGTAACCGTCGGCCCACTCGCCCGCGAAGACCCTCAGCCCGTGGGGCGTCTCGTCGGCACCGCCGCCACACATCGGGCACCCCTCACCGCGGCGCAGAGCGGCGAAGTTGGCGGGCCATCGGTAGTCGGGCATCTTGCTCCAGTCTGCCAATGGTCAACGCCGGTTGGCGACTGAAGGCCGGTGCGCACTCGTAACCTGGGGCTCTTGCGGCTGCCCCTGTCCGCCCGTCGTCGGGCCACTCTCCTGCTTGCACTCGGCGTCCTGCTTGCGCCTCTGGTGTGGTGCGCAGCGCCCCGTGCCGCGACACCGGCCGCCGCGGCGGTGCCTTCCACCGCGGCGCGCGCCGTCGCCATTGCCGCCACGCCCGACGGCGGCGGCTATTGGGTGGCCTCGTCGGCCGGGGGCGTCTACCCGTTCGGCGACGCGCTCTCCTACGGGAACATGAGCGGGCGGACGATCAACGCGCCGATCGTCGGCATGGCCGCCACGCCATCGGGCGACGGGTACTGGCTCGTCGCCTCCGACGGCGGCATCTTCAGCTACGGCGACGCCGGGTTCTTCGGATCCGCCGGTGCCCTCCGGCTCAACGCGCCGATCGTCGGCATGGCGGCCACACCGTCGGGTGACGGCTACTGGCTCGTCGCCTCCGACGGCGGCATCTTCAGCTACGGCGACGCCACGTTCTGGGGCTCGGCGGGATCGATTCGCCTCAACCAGCCCGTCGTCGGCATGGCGGCCACCCCCTCGGGCCACGGGTACTGGCTGGTCGCCTCCGACGGCGGCATCTTCAGCTACGGCGACGGGTCGTTCCGGGGCTCGACCGGCTCCATCCGCCTGAACCAGCCGGTGGTGGGCATGGCGGCCACCCCCTCGGGTGGCGGGTACTGGCTCGTGGCGGCGGACGGCGGCATCTTCGACTACGGGAACGCACCGTTCTGGGGCTCGACCGGCTCCATCCACCTAAACCAGCCCATCGACGGCATGGCACCGGCGCCCGCGGCCGGCGGTTACTGGCTGGTGGCCGCGGAC
>JBEKVF010000448.1:0-2739 GCA_049514295.1 Acidimicrobiales bacterium | reverse complement strand
TAACCGATTCGTGGATAGTTCTGAGAAAAACCCACCCCGCCCGGCTGACCCTCAGCCCCAGTCCTCGGTGAGGCCGCCCTCGCCGTCGGGATGGAACAGCGGCATGGCACCGAGAGTGCGCACCAGCGCGGCGTCCTCGCCGAGCGCACTCTTCCACCCGCCGCCCTCGGTCATCAGGGTCCCGATGACCACGGGCTCGGCGTCCATGCGGCGCACCAGGCGCAGCGCGGAGGACAGCGAGGCCCCCGTGGATATGACGTCGTCGACCACGGCCACGCGGCGGCCGCGCACGGCGCTGACCCGGGCCGGATCCATGCGGAGCCGCTGCGGCTTGTCCGTCGTGATGGAGTAGACCGGCTCGGCCCACGATTCGCCGAGGTGGATCTTGGGCGTCTTGTGCAGGATCACGTAGTCGTCGAAGCCGAGGGCCCGGCTGGCCTCGATGGCGAGGGGGATGCCCATGGTGGCCACCGACACGACGATCTCGGGTCGGGCCGGTCGCATCAGCTCGGCCAGCTCGCGCCCCGCCGTCTCGGCGAAGGAGACGCCCATGTCCACGCAGATGAGGAGCGCGATGGCCAGCTCGCCGGAAAGGGGGACGAGCGGGAGCTCCACCTTCTGGCTCCCGACCGTGGTCGTGTAGGTACGATCGGCGGCCGTGGACATCACTCTGCACCGAGCATATGTCCCCCGCTGAACCATTCGACGAGGCCCTGGACCGGCGCAGGCTCGCCGTGGCCGTCTCCGAGGCGCGCCACGGACTCTCCGAGGGGGGCATCCCGATCGGCGCCGCTCTCTTCCACGAGGACGGGACGCTGCTCGGTCGCGGGCACAACCGCCGCGTCCAGGACGGCGACCCCTCCATGCACGCCGAGACGGCCGCCTTCCGTGCCGCCGGGCGCCGGCGCCACTACGCCGACTGCGTCATGGTGACCACGCTCTCGCCCTGCTGGTACTGCAGCGGGCTGCTCCGCCAGTTCGGGATCGGCACGGTGGTGATCTGCGAGGCGCGCAACTTCAAGGGCGGCCACCCGTGGGTGGCCGAGCACGGCTGCCGCGTCGTCCTGCTCGACGACCCCGAGTGCATCGAGCTCCTGGGGGGCTTCATCGCGACCAACGCCGAGCTCTGGCACGAGGACATCGGCGAGTAGCCGGGCTGCCTGACGGCGAGGAGGATGCAATGGTGATGATGACCGGTCGTCGCGTGCTGGCCGCTGCCGGTGTGGCACTGCTGCTGACCGCGTGCGGCACGTCGGCCGCCAGTGCCTCGACAACAGGTGCCGCTCGACAGAACCTGCGCACGGCGCTGCGCGACCTGGTGGGCGCGCCGGGAGGCCCCCCGGGGGCCATCGCTGTGGTGCAGCGAGGGGGGGCGACGTCGGTCATCACCGCGGGGACCGCCGTGGTCGGGAACGCCACGCCGCCGCAGGCGACCGACCACATCCGGATCGCCAGCGTCTCGAAGGCCTTCAGCGGTGCCGCGGCACTCGCCCTCGTGGCCCAGGGAAAACTGTCGCTCGACGCCACGATCGGGCAGGTGTTGCCCACCCTGCCCAAGGCGTGGGCGGCGGTCACACTGGCTGAGCTCCTGCACCACACGAGCGGAGTGCCCGACTTCAGTGCCAGTCCGGCGTTCCAGAAGGCGGTGTCCGCCTCGCTGCAGACGGCCCCTCCCCCGGCACAACTCCTCAGCTACGTGGCCGACGACCCCCTTGAGTTCGCGCCCGGATCGCGGTACGAGTATTCCAACTCCGACAACGTCGTCATCGGCCTGATGATCCAGGCCGCGACCGGGGTGGACTACGACAGCGTGCTCCAGCAGGACGTGTACCAGCCGCTCGGCCTGACCCAGACGAGCCTGCCCGCATCGGCCACCATGCCGGTTCCCTTCATGCACGGCTACGCGCCGGAGCCTGGAACGAGCCCGGAGGACGCCAGCGAGGTGTTGGCGGCGGGGTGGGCGTGGGCCGCGGGTGGCATCGTGTCGACGCCCGCAGAGGCCAACCGCTTCGTCCGCGGCTACGTGCGGGGTGCCACCACCAACGCCGCCACCCGGGCCAAGCAGTTCCAGTTCATCAATGGCGCCACGTCGGAGCCACCGGGACCCGGAGCGAACGCCGCCGGCCTGGCCATCTTCCGCTACCGGACCTCGTGCGGCACCGTCTACGGGCACACGGGCAACACCTTCGGCTACACGCAGTTCGTGGCCGCCTCGGCGAATGGGGCGGACTCGGTGAGCCTCACCGTCAGCGCGCAGATCTCCCCCTCGACGAACAAGGCGCTCTTCCCCAGCCTGCGGCATGCGTTCGGGCTGGCGGTCTGCGCCGCCCTGGCGCGCTGAGCACAGGGCGCCAGGGCGACCGGGCGCCTGCATTCGATCGTCACCCCCAACGATGCGGACGCTGTCAGCGCACGTGTCCCGAGCCGACCGCGTCAGTCGGGCGGGCCGAAGAGACGGTCGCCGGCGTCGCCGAGGCCTGGCACGATGAACCCGTTGTCGTTGAGACCGGGGTCGAGCGCGGCGCAGTACACCTGCACCCGAGGATGGGCGACCCGGAAGGCGGCCAGCCCGGGCTCCGAGGCAAGGATGCACAGCGCGACGACCTCGGCCGCGCCGCGTGCGGCGACGAGGTCGCAGACCTGCCCGAGGGAGCCCCCCGTCGCCAGCATCGGGTCGCAGACGATGACCCGCCTCCCGCTCAGGTCCTGCGGCAGCCGGTTCAGGTAGACGTCGGACTG
>JBEKVF010000447.1:0-2747 GCA_049514295.1 Acidimicrobiales bacterium | reverse complement strand
GCCTGAACAAGGGTGACGGCGCGCCGGCAGGGAGGAGCGCCGCGCCGCGCCGCGGCCGCCGGAAGGCGCACAGGGCGAGGACGACCAGCAGCCCGGCGGCGATCGTGCCGGCCAACGTGACGCTGGGGAGCGGCACCGACGACGACGGGGAGCCGCGAGTGCACGCCACCGCCGCGCATTCGCTCCCCGTGGGCACGGGTGCCGCGGTCGTGATGATGGCCGCGCCGTCCGCCTGCGCCGGGGGCTGCGCCAGCATGGACCCCGGCACGAGGCAGCTCACGGCCACGGCCGCGAGGGTCACCAGGAGCCACTGCCACCTCGGTGCCACGAGGCCAAGGCTACGCCTGCCGGTGTGGGCCGCGGACACGGACACCATCGGGGAGATCGTCGTGCCTCGCTGCGGTACACGGGGGGAACGCCCGCGCAATGCGGGTAGCCAGCGCCACCCGCTGGTCGGGCTCGAGCGGTCCCGGGCCGGCCAGCACCCTCACCAGCGCCTTCGGCCAGGTGACCATCACGCCGCCGATGCGGGCGGGCCGGGCGACGCAGCCCCACTCGCCGTCGGCGAAGCAGAGGACGGCGTGCACCGCCACACCGGGTCCCACCACCGCTTCCACGAGCGCGCCCTGGTGCCGGGCGGCGGCCAGGAGCGTTCCCCGGTCGTGCCCGTTGACCACGAGGGTGCGGCCACCCAGGAAGCGGCCGGGCGGCCGGCCCGGGCGCACCCGCCCGCGGTAGCGCTTGGTGTCGATCACCCACACCCCGGACGGGACGACGGCGATGTGGTCGATATTGGCCCGGCTGCGCGGGACGCGGCGGCCGTGCAGCACGAGGCCCCCGTCTCCGACCCCCTGACTCAGGAGGCGGCCGACGCGCTCCTCGGCCTCACCCCCGACCCGGCAGCGTGCGGTGGACGGTCTGACCCCGGCGAGTACCGCCACCAGCGGCGCCAGGAAGCGCCCGAACCGGCGACGTCGGCGCTCGGCGTCCTGCCGGAGATGCCGCTCGAATTCGGCGCGGGCGGACGCGCCCGGCCGCCCGAGGTCGATGTGCCCGATCGGGTCCCGGTCCTCCACCATGTGCTCTCCTCGAGGGGGTGAACGGTCGCCGCCGACCGGTTCGTGTCACTGTGGTCCCGGTGATCGGGAGGCTGATGGCGGTGACGCGTCTGGTGCTCGCCGCCACGGCGGCCTCGCTGGTCGTGGCGGCGTGCGGGTCCTTGAGCGGGGGCGGATCGCCGGTCGCACAACCCGCGGCGCGTCACTCCGCGAGCTCGTCGACGACGCCACCCTCGGCCACCACGACGACCGAACCGCCGATCACGCCGATCTCGTGGTCGCCGTGCAACGGCGACCTCCAGTGCGGCACGCTCGTGGTGCCGCTCGACTACGCGGACCCGCGGGGGCCGACGATCCCGATCGCGGTAGCCCGGCACCCGGCCGAGGACCCGGCCGCACGCATCGGCTCCCTCGTCATCGACCCCGGCGGACCGGGCGTGTCGGGCATCGACGACATGGACAATGAGCTCAACGCGCTGACGCCGCAGCTCCTCGACGACTTCGACATCGTGATGTTCGATCCCCGCGGGGTCGAGCGGAGCGACCCGGTGACGTGTGGGCAGACGTCGAGCGGGCCGACAGGCGCCACGCCCGACCCCGTGCCAACGACACCGAGCAAGCAGGCGGCATTCCTGGCCGGGTTGAAGCAATTCGCCGCCGGGTGCGAGAAGGCGAGCGCCAACGTGCTCCCCTACGTCGGCTCGGTCGACACGGCGCGCGACATGGACCGGCTCCGAGCCGCGTTGGGGGACAGCGGCCTCACCTACATGGGCCAGTCCTACGGCACGCTGCTCGGGCTGACCTACGCGTCCCTCTTCCCGACCCACGTGCGGGCGATGGTGCTCGACAGCGTCATCGACCCAGCGTTGAGCTTCGACCAGATGACCGCGGGACAGGCGGCGGGCTTCGAGGGCGTCCTCGACGACTTCTTCTCCTGGTGTGCCGGCACGCCGTCATGTGCGTGGCGCCCGTCCGGCGATCCGACGACCGCCCTCCTGGCGCTGCTGGCGTCGGCCGCGACCAGCCCGGAGCCGGCGGGCGGGGGACAGGTGGCGGGTGCGGGCCAGCTCTACGACGCGCTGCTCGACGGGTTGTACGCGCAGTCGGACTGGCCGGGACTGGGCGCGGCGCTGGCAGCCGACGCCGCCGGCAACGGCGCCCCGGTGGTGGCCATGTCCAACCACTACAACCAGGGTGGCTCGACCAACGGCGACGCCGCCGCCATCGCCATCGACTGCCTCGACCATCCCGTCTCGCGCAACCTGGCGACCTACGCCTCCCTGGCCGCGACGCTCCAGGCGTCGGCCCCCGTCTTCGGGCCGCTACTCGCGTGGGGCGAGGCGGGCTGTGCGGTGTGGCCCGCGCCGCCGACGCGCACCGTCGGCCCGGTGGCAGCCCCCGGGTCGCCACCGATTCTCGTCGTCGGCACCACCAACGACCCGGCGACGCCCTATGCCTGGGCGGTGGGCGTGGCCCATGAGCTCAGCCGGGGCGTCCTTCTCACGCGCGACGGCGACGACCACGTGGCCTACTTCTACAGCGCGTGCGTGCGCGACGACGTGCAGACATACCTCGTGAGCGGGGTGACGCCGCCCACCGGCACGACCTGCACGTCGTAGCTAGTGTGCTGGCACCGCCGCACGGAGCGGCGTTCGACCACCCGCGGCGCGTGCATTCGCGCCCGAGCGT
>JBEKVF010000446.1:0-2749 GCA_049514295.1 Acidimicrobiales bacterium | reverse complement strand
TGCGTGACCTGCATGGCAGAGCAGCCCGAAGCCCCATTGCAACGAGCGGGCGCTCGGCGGTGACCCAGGGCACCCAGCAGTCGGCAGGCGCTGAAGGGGCACCCCCCGGTTTCGACATCAAGAAAGGGGGATTGGGCTCGCCGGCACAGGCCCTCGCACTTGCGACCCTGTGCGCCGTCCTGTTCCTCACCTTTCTCGACAACACGGTCGTCAGCGTGGGGCTGGCCAACGTCCAGAGTGACCTGCACGCAGGCGTCACGTCCTTGCAATGGGTCGTCAACGGTTACGCCCTCACCTTCGCCAGCTTCATGTTGGCGGCCGGGATGTTGGGCGACATCCTCGGTCGGAAGCGCATCATGCTCGCCGGGGTCGCGATCTTCTGCGCCGGGTCCGTCGTGGCCGCACTGGCGAGCAATGTCGACTGGTTGATCGCGGGTCGCGTCATCATGGGCGTCGGTGCCGCCGCCAGTGAGCCCGGCACCCTGTCCATCATCCGGCATGTGTACCCCGACCGGGAGACCCGTGCCGACGCCCTGGGGGTGTGGGCGGCTGTCTCGGGGCTGGCCCTCGCCCTCGGGCCGGTCATCGGCGGCGCGCTGGTCGGGTTCTCGAGCTGGAGGGCCATCTTCTGGTTCAACCTGGGCTTCGGGGTCGTCGCGTTCGTCCTGGCCGCCGTCAGCGTGCCGGAGACGTCGGACCGCCAGGGCCGCAGCATCGACGTCGCCGGGTTCGTGTTCGGCGCCGCGTTCTTGGCCTGCATGTCGTTTGCCGTGATCCAGGGGGAGGACGCTGGCTATACCTCGCCGTGGATCGTGACCCTCTTCGTCCTGTGCGCCCTGTCCGGCATCGCGTTCGTCGTTACCGAGCGGCGGGTCAAGAGCCCCATGCTCGACCTCACGCTCTTCCGCCGGAAACCGTTCGCCGGCTCGAACTTCGTGGCCTTCGTTTCCTACTTCGGCACGTTCTCCATCTTCTTCTTCACCGCGCTCTACCTCCAGGTCGTCGTGAACGCATCGGCCTACCAGACCGCCGTCGACTTCCTCCCCATGGCGGCCAGCCTGATCATCGCGTCCGCGCTCACGGGTCCCCTCGTGGCGCGGGTGGGGGCGCGGGGGCCGATGATGTTCGGCTGCCTGCTGGCCGGTGGCGGGATGCTCCTCACCAGCGCCGTTCTGGGGCCCACGGTCGGGTTCTCGACGCTCGGCTGGGTGCTCCCCATCGCGGGGATCGGCATCGGCATGCTGCTCGTGCCGGTCACCTCCGTGCCGCTCACGGTCGTGCCTCCCGAGCGCTCGGGGATGGCGGCCTCGGCCACCAACACGAGCAGGGAGATGGGCGCGGTCTTCGGCGTGGCCATCCTGGGCTCCATCGTGAACGCCAAGCTCACCGGCGATCTGGCCGCGAAGCTCAAGTCGATCGGCATCCCTCCGAACTTCCAGAGTCTCGTCGAGCACGCCATCCAGACCGGCGGGGCCTCGAGCGGCGGCGCGGCCGGCAGCGCCGAGCACTCGAAGAACGCCGCCGTCGCCAAGATCGCCACCAAGGTCGTCAACGCCGCCTACGACGCGTTCGGCTCGGGGCTGCACGAGGCGCTCGTGCTCTCGGGCTGCCTGATCCTCGCCGGTGCCGCGGTGGCGGCCTTCACGATCCACCGCCTGCCGCGCGGCGAGACGCTCGCGGTCTAGGGGCCCCGCCGGGCCCGGATCACGCGATGGCGGCCCGACGGCATGGAGGTCCGCTCGAGAGCGTCGGCGTGATTGGTCGCCCGTCCGCGTGACGGGGCAGACTGCTCGGGTGGCAGACTCGGGGCGTCTCCACAGGGCGGTGAGCCGCGCCGCGCGCCACGGACGTGACGTGGTGAGCCTGTTGCCCACCCCGACCGACTGGGTCCCGGGCAAGCCCCTCGCGTTCAACCTGGCGAGGAGCGCCGAGTTGCTGCGGATCCGGGCTGGCTCCCGACACACCGACCGCCGATCGCAGCTCCCCCTGGACGTCCTCATCCCGGCGGCCGAGGGAGACTGGGACGTCCTGGGGGTGACGATCCAGGGGGTGAGGCGCAACCTGGCCCATCCGGTCGGGACGATCTGGGTCGTGGCCGATCCCGCGCTTAAGTCGGCCCAGGTGGCCGAGGGGCTGGGCTGCCGGGTCGTCGACGAAGCCAGCGTGCTGCCGATCGTGCGGGCCGACATCGACTACCAGGTCGAGTTCCAGGGCGAGTCGGTCGATCGATCGGGCTGGCTCTTCGCTCAGCTCCTCAAGCTGAGCGCGGACACGATCTCCGCTCAGGAAAACGTCCTCGTGATCGACGCCGACACCGTGCTCGTCCGTCCCCAGACCTTCACGAGCCGGGGGAGAGTCGTGCTCTTCCATTCCTCTGAGTACCACCTGCCGTACTTCGATGCGTATCGAGCCGTTACGGGGCTGGCGCCAGCCTCCCGCGTGTCGTGTACCACGCACCACATGGTGATGCGTCGTGGGACGCTGCTGGGGTTGAAGTCCCTGATGGAGCGCACCCGGTCCGTCCCGTGGTGGCAGGCGGTGCTGGACACCTGCGTGTACGAGTCGATCTCGGGCTTCGCGGACTACGAGGTCTACGGGAACTACGAGCTCACTGTCGGAGGGGTGGCCCGCCGGTGGTGGAGCAATCAGCCGCAGCCTAGAAGCACCCTGGCCGAGCTCGACGTCCTCCAGCGCCGGTACGGCGCCCGGTTGCGCACCGTGTCGTTCCATTACTACCTCTGAGCGGCCG
>JBEKVF010000445.1:0-2752 GCA_049514295.1 Acidimicrobiales bacterium | reverse complement strand
CTTGGCGGTCCGATCGGCCAGGTCGTCGAGCTCGCGCCTCGTCAGAGTGCGGTCGTCGTCGGTCACGGCGGGACGATCGGGGGCTTCGTCAGCCAACATCGCCAGCCGCGCCGCGTAGGAAACCATTGCCACGCTCAGCCTGCTTCGGAGCAGTCAGCCGACATCGAACTCTGGGGGTCCGGCCGGAAAGTCCTCGAGGGCGGCCCGCAGCTCTCCGATTTCCCACCGCTGGCCCTTCTCGACCCGCCTCGCGACCGTCCACCCCTGATAGAGCCCGACGCTCCCGCCATGGACCGAGAACACCTGGCCAGTGAACGGGCAGTCGGTCGTGGCGAGGTAGGCAACAAGGGGCGAGATATTGCCAGGTCCCCAGACATCGAAGTCGCCTGGATCGTTCGGATGCTCGATGCGATCCCCCATCCCGGCGACGGTCGCCATGAGACGGGTGCGAGCGAGGGGGGCGATGGTGTTGACGCGGACGCCGTAGCGCCCCAGCTCGCGGGCGGCGACAACTGACATCGCCGCGATACCGGCCTTCGCCGCGGAGTAGTTCGTCTGGCCGGCGTTGCCGTGCAGTCCGGAGCCCGAGGAAGTGTTGATGACGGCGGCGTTGACGTGGTCGCCGGTTTTTGCCCGTTCGCGCCAGTGGACGGCCGCCCATCGCGTGGGGCAGAAGTGGCCCTTCATGTGGACCTTGACGACGTCGTCCCATTCCTGCTCGGTCATGTTGACGAGCATCCGGTCGCGCAGGATCCCTGCGTTGTTCACGAGGACGTGGAGGTCGCCGAAAACCTCGATCGCCTGGTCGACAAGTCGCCTGGCGCCCTCCCAGTCGGCTATATCGTCGGCGTTCGCGATTGCCTCGCCTCCGCCGGCCTTGACCTCGTCGACGACCTGCTGGGCGAGCGTGACGTCGCGCCCCGAGCCGTCGATGCTGCTGCCGAGGTCGTTGACCACGACCTTCGCTCCCTCGGCGGCGAACAGCAGCGCGTGCTCACGACCCAGCCCGCGACCGGCGCCGGTGATGATTGCGATCCTGCCCTCGAGCGCTCCCAATGTCTCCCCTCCTCCTTACCGAGTAGGTCCCTGTTAGATGCAATATCACGGCCCTTCCCATGTCCTCCCTCTCCTTGACCGGTCGAGACACGAACAGTACTCTCCACAGTATTCGCGTTAAACCTTCTATCGAGAAGTCAAGACGGGAAGTTGGGGGCACGTGACAGCAGCGAGCGGGCAGATTCCGCTGGTCGACTACCTGGTGCTCGGTGACGACCCGCACCTGGAGGCGTGGGAGTGCCAGAACTGCTCCGCCCGGTACTTCGACCGGCGCAACGCCTGCGCCAACTGTGAGGGGGACACCTTCGCCCGGGCCCGGGTGGCCAACGAGGGCGTACTGCGGGCTTTCACCATCGTCTCCATGGCCGCGCCGGACATCCCGGTCCCCTTCGTGGCCGGGATCATCGACTGTGACGGCACCAGCGTGCGGGCCAACGTCGTCAACACCGAGCCCACGCCGGAGCATGTCTCGACCGGGATGAAGGTCCGCCTCACCACTTTCCCCATTGGAACTGACGACGACGGCATCGAGGGCGTCGGCTTCGGATTCGAGCCGGGCGGCTGACCCACCGCCCGGGAACGGAGGATCGAAATGGCTGAAGACGTCTGGATCCTCGGGATCCACATGACCAAGTTCGGTAAGCATCCGGACAAGGACACCGTCGACCTGGCCGCCGAGGCCGCCCGGGCCGCCTTGTTCGACGGAGGCGTGACCATGAAGGAGATGGGCATCCTGGCTGTCGGGAACCTGATGAACGCCTGGGCGGGCATAGGCCAGCAGCTCCAGAAGCAGATCGGCCAGACCGGCATCCCCGTCTACAACGTGGCCAACGCCTGCGCCACGGGGGCCACCGCCCTGCGCACGGCGGTCATGGCCGTCAAGGCCGGCGAAGTCGACTTCGGTCTGGCGGTCGGCGTCGAGAAGCTGGCCGGTGCGGGGTTGCTCAGCGGCGGGGCGCCCCGCCAGGAGGGCACCCACTACGAGCCGAGCGGCCGCTACGGGGCCATCACCGGCACCGACGGGCGTATCGGCACCCAGACCATGCCCGGCGCCTTCGCCCAGATCGGCATGGAGTACGGCCACAAGTACGGCGGCGTCACCTTCGAGCTGTTCGCCAAGATCAGCGAGAAGAACCACTCGCACTCCACACTGAACCCGCTGGCGGCCTACAACAAAAAGATGAGCCTCGAGCAGATCATGGGCGACGTCATGATCGCCTATCCGATCACGCGCCCGATGTGCTCGGCCAACTGTGACGGCGCCGCCGCCGCGGTGGTGGTGAGCGACGCCAAGCTCAAGACCCTCTCTCTCGAGCAGCAGCGCCGGGCCATCAAGATCTCGGCCTCGGTCCTCACCACCGACCCGTGGGAGGAGGCCTGCCAGGTTCTGCCCAACGTCAATACCCTCACCCGCAACGCGGCCAAGCAGGCCTACGAGAAGGCCGGCATCGGGCCCGAGGACCTCGACCTGGTCGAGCTCCACGACTGCTTCGCCACCGCCGAGCTGGTCCACTACGACAATCTCATGCTCTGCCCCGAGGGCGGTGCGGTCGACTTCTTTGAGTCGGGCGCCACCTGGCGCGATGGGTCGATGCCCGTGAACGTGTCGGGGGGGCTCGAATCGAAGGGGCACCCGATCGCGGCCACCGGCATCGCCAACATCTGGGAGGTGTGCCACCACCTACGCGGGGAGGCC
>JBEKVF010000444.1:0-2757 GCA_049514295.1 Acidimicrobiales bacterium | reverse complement strand
ACCAGCAGCTTGGCAGGCTTCAGAGCCGTCCCTCGCTAACCGTGGTCTGCGGCAGCAGCGAAACCCATCAACAGGCGGCCATGTTCGGGCTACCGCGCGAACGCTGGCGCAGCCCACTCCTTGAAGAGACCATCCCGGCCATCGTGGGCGAGATCGTTCCAGATGTTCCCTACGTGGTCTCGTCGCCGTCCGGCGGAGACCTGCCGTTCGAGCCCGGCCAGGGCGTCTCCCACTACTTCGGCGTCGGCGCCTATCTGCGACCCCTCGCCGACGCGCGCGCATCGGGGGTGCGTTTCGCGGCCGAGTGCCTCTCATTCGGCACCCCGCCCGAGCAGTCCACGGTGGAACGGTGCTTTGGTGGCGCCAACGTTGCCGGTCACCATCCGTCCTGGAAAGCTGGCGTGGCGCGCGACAGCGGTTCCTCGTGGGACTTCGAGGACGTCCGCGACGACTACGTCCGCCGGGTCTTCGGCATCGACCCGTTCCGCACCCGCTACGCCGATCCGGAACGGTATCTCGATCTCGGAAGGGCGGTCGTGGCCCACATCATGTCGACCGTCATGGCGGAATGGCGCTGCGAACAGTCGACCTGCGCGGGAGCGCTGATCCTCAGTTGGCACGACCTGTGTCCGGGCGCCGGGTGGGGACTGCTCGATTCCTTCACCGCGCCGAAAGCGCCGTGGTACGCACTCCGGCGAGTACTCGCGCCGGTGGCGGTGCTCATGACGGACGAGGGGCTCGCCGGTCTGAGGGTCCACGTCGTCAACGACCAGGCGACGTCGATAGAGGGTGGGTTACGACTGACCCTGTACAACCATGGCGGGGCGGCGGTCGAAGAGGTGGAGTCCGTCGTTGAGGTCGATGAGCACTCGGAACGGCAGTGGAATGCCGCCACGCTACTGGGGGGCTTCCGGGACCTCACGAACGCCTATCGCTTCGGACCGCCGGCCTACGACGTCGTCCGGGTCAGGCTGGACACGGGCGGCGTCGTCAGCGAGGCCATCCACCTCCCGGCAGGATCCGGGCGTCCACAGGAGGCCGACATCGGGCTCGAGGCCCACGCGTCGCTCGTGGGCGACAGCTGGCAGCTCAACATCCGCACGCGCCGGTTCGCCCAGTGGGTCGCCATCGAAGTCCCGGGGTTCGCCCCGGACGACTCCTGGTTCCATCTTGCGCCGGGCGGCGAGCGCACCATCGGGCTCCGGTCGCTGGCCGACGGGCCGCCAAAAGGGCGGGTGCGGGCACTCAACTGCCTCTACTCGAGCCCCATCGTGGTCGAACAATGACGCGACCGAACAATGACAACGAGGTCGTTCGAGAAGGGGCGGGGCGGCCACCGGCTGCCGCTCACGGCTCCTTCGAGGTTCAAGTTTCCTGAGGTGCCTCGTCGAATTCGAGCCTGACGATGTCGTCGATCTGTCCGCGCGCCGCGGCCAGATCGACCAGGTTCTCGACGGATCCGAACACCTCGCACACGTTTGTGCGTCCTCCCGTGGCCCAGTCGAGCGGATCCCCATGCCTCTGGTTCCGGACCACGCTCGACACATGAGGCAGGGCAGCCACGTCGTCGAGGCCTTCCACTCCGACCAGGCGCGTGGCCGACATCGGGGTCTGGATCCAGGCGAAATAGCCCACCCGTGGCCAGTTGCTTTCGAGGATGCGTGCGAGCGCTGGCTCGGCGTTCATGTCGTGGCCCAGGGCAAGCCGGAAGACCAGGGGCATGATCGGCGGGCCGCCGGCCAGCTCCATGATCACTTGGACGTTCCCGCCGAGACGGCCGTTCACCTCGACGATGCGGGGACCGTCCGGTGTGAGCTTCATGTCGACGTTGACGACGCCGTCGGTGACTCCGAGCGCCAGAACAGCGGCCCCCGCTGCCTCGAACACCTCCGCCTCGGTCGACGAGTCGATGTGACTCGGCAGGAAGCAGCCTCGGCCACGGAAGGGCGGCGCATGCCTGAACTTGCCCGTGGTGGCCAGATGCCACACGCGACCCCCCTGGACAAGCAACTCCACCGCGATGTCGTCGGCAAAGGGGCCGCTCGTGACCCGGTCCGCCAGGTACTCCTCGACGAGAAGGCCGCCTTCCCGGTCACCGAATCTGGCCAGGAGCTGTGACAACTCCCGGCTGTCGTCGGCCCGGGCCGTCGCGACGCTGCTGGCACCGCGCCTGGGCTTGACGACCACCGGGAAGGTGACGCGTTCGGCTAGCGCTTCCATCTCCCGGGCGCGCTCCTCCTCTCCCAGGGAAGGGGACGGCGCCTCCCACACCGCTGGGCCAGGCACGCCGGCTTGACGCAGCGCGAGCCGCTGGAGGTACTTGTCAGACAGGCGGTCGGCCGCGGGGACGGAGTGGTAGGTGAGCGACAGTTGCCCGGCCAGTGCAGCCGCCAGCGGCATCTGAGCCTCCGAGAACGTGAGGATGCCGCCCGGCGCGTGCGGTTCCAGTGCGGTCGCAATGGAGCGGGCGTCGAGTCCAGCCGTGTCGACAACGTCACCTATACGGCGGAGCAGTCGCACCAGCGGAGCCATGACGGGGTCGCTGGCGTCGACCACCCAGATCAGCCGGCAGACCCCGCCGGCCGCCTCGGCGAGCACCATCGGGTTGAACGACGCAGCGTCGTACACGACGACGACACGGGGGAGTGCACGGCCATCCGCCTCACCGACCTGCGTGACCACTTCGCCCACAACAGCTCCAGTCACTCGGGGAATGTCGCGGACACCGTACCAATGCAGTTCATGTCGAAGTAGCCG
>JBEKVF010000443.1:0-2761 GCA_049514295.1 Acidimicrobiales bacterium | reverse complement strand
GGTGCCTTGTCCGTCACGAGAGCACATGAGGTCGCAGAGGTCGCCCACCACCAGCTCCTCCACGACATCTCGAACCTGTCTGAGGCAATCATCCATGTCGACCCCGCAGGGGTTGGAGTCGATCCTCACGCTGCAACAGCTCACCATCGGAGTTCGCACTAGAACAGGACGCCCCCCCCTGCCCCGGAGGTGCCTGCTTGAGACTTCAGGCACACGTCCTCGCGGTTGAGCTGACTCGGTCGACCGGAACGATCAGGGTGCCACCAGCTCGATGGCGGTGCCATCGGGATCACGGAGCGGGAGTGAGGAGTGACCGTTCTCCAGAACGACTCCAGCATGGTCGATCCCGGTCTCGGTGAGGTGCGAGGCCCAGGCGTCGAGGGAGTCACCGTCGGGCACGGCGAATGCAAGATGGTCCAGGACGGGGTCGACCGATCCGGGCGAACGATCACCTGCATTTGCACCGTGTGTCAGCACCACCACGATCTTCGCCGCGCTGTGTTGCAGCGCCACGTAGCCGATGTCGAGATCCTCGGTGAAGGGGACGAGGCCGAGGGCGGCGGCGTACCATCGTGCGCTCTCCCCCACGTCCGACACCAGGAGCTGTACGTGCGAGAGTTCGGTGATCGGCGCGCCATGCCCAGACTCGTTGACCGATGTCACCTTTTGGATCCTAACGAACGGTCCGACTCTCCGGCCCGAGCTAGGCCCCCTTCTCGGGCGCCGGGAGAGAATGACCCCGGCATGGCCGCCGGATCCACGCCAAGATGTGCCGTTCCGGAGCACGCTTTCCCGCACGCCATCACCTGACGGCCTTCGACTTCCACGAGGTGACTTCTCTGCCATGAGCTCACTCCCTACGATCGGCCCGTCCGCGCCGCCTTCGTCGGCCTCGGGCGCGTCTACGACCTCAATGTGCGCGCCTATCTCGACAACCCTGACGTCGAGATCGTGGCGCTCGTCGACCAGATCGATGAGCGCCGGGCCGAACGCGGCGCGGACTGGCCGGCCGCGAAGACCTTTGCCTCCGCCGCCGAGCTGGCGGCCAGTGGCCTGGAGGTCGACGCCGTGGAGGTGTTGCTCCCGACCCCGCTGCACGACGACGCGGTGGTCGAGCTCCTCGGCTACGGGTGGCATGTCAACCTGCAGAAGCCGATGTGCAACGACCTCGCCGGCGCCCGGCGCATGGTGGATGCGGCGAACGCGAACGACCGGCTTCTCCGCGTGATGGAGAACTACGTCTTCTACGAGCCGTTGGTACGGCTGAAGGAAGTCGTCGCGTCGGGCGAGCTCGGCGACGTCAGCGGGTACCACATGAAGATGGTGGCCAGCGGCCGGGGTGGCTGGGACGTGCCGGCGAACAGCTACGAGTGGCAGTTCCGCCAGATGCAGAACGGCCGGGGAATCCTCGTCTTCGATGACGGTTGGCACAAGATGGCGACCGCCATGTGGCTCTTCGGCCCCATCAAGGAGGTCCGGGCGTGGGTGGGCGGCACCGAGGTGGTGCCCGGCATCGAGCTCGACGCGCCCACCACCTTCGTGTGGGAGCACCACAACGGGGTCCGCGGCGTATGGGACATCACACTGGCGACGGACATGTACCTGCGTTCCGACTACTACACCAACGATGAGCGATGGGAGGTCACCGGTCGAGCCGGCTATGCACGGGTCAACCGGTGCACGGGCAGGGGCATTCAGCAGCCGAGCCTCGAGGTCTACGTCGATGGGGTGATGCGCTCGTACCACGCCCTCGACGACGACTGGGCGAGCAGCTTCCGGGACTCGGGCCGGCACTGGCTGCGCTGGCTGCGGACGGGAGAGGGGCCGATGCTGTGGAGCGGCGACGAGGCCATGGACGTGCTGCGGTTCGCCCTCGCCGCATATGCCAGCAGCGCGTCGGGTGGTGCCGGGGTGGACCCGGCCTCTCTTCAATAGCCGAGGCCACTGGGTATCCTCGCGACATGGTCAAGCTCGTGTTCTGTCTCCACAGGCGATCCGACGTCGACGAGGCCGAGTTCCACCGATACTGGCGGGAGGTGCACGGACCGTTGGCCGCCTCGTTCGCACCGGTGCTCGGCTTCCGCAAGTACGTGCAGGTCCATACGACATCGGGTCCCCTGAGCGACGCCATCGCCACCGATCGGGGCGCACCTGAGCACTTCGATGGCGTCGCGGAGTTGTGGTACGACAGCGTGGACGACCTCCTCGCGGCCGCCGCCACCCCCGAGGGTGTCGCGGCAGCCGCGGCGTTGCGTGCCGATGAGGCGCAGTTCATCGATCATTCCCGGTCGCCGATCTTCCTGGCCGAGGAGCACCAGGTTCTCTGAGCAACCACGCGGCCCGTGCCGCGGTGAGATCATGGGCCCTATGCCCAACGTCGTCGACTCGCTGATCCTCGACCTCCTCGAGTGGGTGGGCCCCGGTCCCCGCCCCTACGCCGAGGTGATGGAGGCATGGAGGACGTCGTGCCCGCGCCTGCCGGTGTGGGAGGAAGCCAACAGCCGGGGCTTCATCGAGCGCCATCGTGAGCCCGGATGCGGCGCGTCGGTGTCGGTGTCGGCCGCCGGGCGGGAGCACCTGCGCCGGCACCGCGCCCTCATCGTGCACTGAAGCCCGGCCCGCGTGGGACCCCGCGGCGGTGGCCCTGCCGGCGCCGCCGTGCTTGACTGCGACCACACAGCCGGACACAAGGGAGGGGCCCGATGGAGGACCTGAAGGGGAAGGTGGCGGTCATCACCGGTGGTGCCAGCGGCATCGGACG
>JBEKVF010000442.1:0-2774 GCA_049514295.1 Acidimicrobiales bacterium | reverse complement strand
GGGGCGACGCTCGACATCTCCTTCACCGTGCGAAACGGCGCCGCCACGGCGTGCAACTACACGGCCCCGTACGCGGGCGTCGCACCCGGTCCCACCGTCACCACCCTGCAGGCCGGGCCCTGCGGCTCCGTCGGCTTCGAGGTGGAGGGACCGCATCACGCCAACCTGTGGCCCGGGGCGCAGCTCGTCAACTGCCCGGCGCTCGGCTTCGCACAGCTGGCGCCGAACGGCACGGTGTCGGGCACGGGCACGTGGGACCAGACGAAGCCGAACAGCACCCAGCGGGTCCCCGTGGGGAACTACACCCTCGTCGTCAACGACAACCGGCACTTCAGCTTCCCGCTCCACGTCGTGGCGCACTGACGGCGCCGGAGCCCGGTGCCGGCGGCTCCGAGAGCGCCCGACCGGGCTCAGGGGATCAGCGCCACCTTCCCCACGGCCCGGCGTGCCAGCAGGTCCTCGAGCGCCCGCGCCACGTCGTCGAGCGGGTAGACGGTCGGCTGCACAGGGACGATCGAACCCGCCTGGGCCATGGCGAGCAGGTCGCCCAGCAGCGTCCGCTGCTTGTCGGCGTGCCGCATGGCCCAGATGCCCCAGTCGATCCCGAGCACCGTCCGGTTCCGCAGCAGGACCTGGTTCAGAGGGACGGAGGGGATGTCGCCCGAAGCGAACCCGATGACCAGGTAGCGGCCATCGTCGCCGAGGGCCCGCAGCGACGGTTCCGCCAGGGGCCCGCCTATGGGGTCGACGACCTCGTCCCCGACGGTCCCGCCCGCCCAGGCCCGCGCGGCGTCCTTCAGCGCCTCGGAGGCGGGGTCCACCACGGCCTCCGCGCCGGCCGCCAGCGCGGCCTCCCGCTTCACCGCACTCGATGCCACCCCCAGCACCCGGCACCCGAGCGCCCGGGCCACGCCGATGGCCGCCAGCCCGACGCCGCCGCCCGCCCCGAGCACGAGCACGCGCTCGCCACCGCCGGCGTGGCCCCGGTCGCGCAGGGCGAAGAGGCTCGTGCTGTAGCTCTGGGTGAAGGTGGCCGCCTGCGCCGCGTCGAGGACGTCGGGCAGCTCGACGGCGGACGCCGCGGGGACGACGACCCGGCTGGCGAAGCCCCCGAGCCCCACCGAGGCCAGCACGCGCGCGCCCACGGCGGGGCCGGCGACGTCGGGGCCGACCGCCTCGACCCGTCCGGCCACCTCGCTGCCCGGCACGAAGGGGAGCGGCGGCTTGATCTGGTACCGGCCCGCCACGAAGAGCCCGTCGACGAAGTTCACGCCGGCGGCCTCGACGGCGATGGCCACCTGCCCGGGCCCGGGCTCGGCGTCGGGGCGTTCCTCCACCCGCAGCACGGACGGCGGTCCGAGCTCGTGGCAGACGGCGGCACGCACGGGCCGACACGCTACCGTCGTCCGGTGGACGGCATCCGGCCAGCACGGACCGACGAGCTGGCGCTGCTGCCCGCCCTCGAGGCGGCCGCCGATACCATGTTCGAGTCGCTCGGTGTCGGGCCACTGCCCGAACCGGGCTCGGTGGAGCACTACGCGGCCGCCCTGGTCGTCCTGGTGGCCGGTGACCCGCCCGTCGGGCTGTGCCGCATCGACGGCATCGGGGGCGGCGCCCACCTGGAGCAGCTCTCGGTCCACCCCGACCATGCCCGGCGCGGCGTCGGCCGGGCCCTGCTCCGGGCCGGCTGCGCCTGGGCGGCCACCGAGGGCCACCGTGAGCTCACGCTCGCCACCTACCGCGACGTCCCGTGGAACGGGCCGTTCTACGCGTCGGAGGGCTTCGTCGAGATCGGGCCGGTGGACGACTGGCTCGTCGCCCACGGCCGGCGGCCCGAGGAGCCCGTCATGGGGCGCTTCGGCACGCGTGTCCTCATGAGCCGGCGCCTGTGAGGTCCCCGTAGCGGAAGCAGCTCACCAGGTGGTCGTTGACCAGCCCGGTCGCCTGCAGGTGCGCGTAGCAGACGGTGGGCCCGACGAAGCCGAAGCCGCGCCGGCGCAGATCGGCACAGACCGCCTCCGAGGTCGCCGTGACCGCGGGGACCTGGCCCGTCCGCCGCCACCCCTTCACGATGGGCTGCCCGCCCACGAAGCCCCAGATGTAGGCGTCGAAGGAGCCGAACTCCTCCTGCACGGCCAGGAAGGCCCGGGCGTTGCGCACGGTCGCCTCGACCTTGGCCCGGTTGCGGATGATCCCCGGATCGGCGAGGAGCTTCTCCACCCGGGCGGGCGTGAAGCGCGCCACCTTGGTGGCGTCGAAGCCGGCGAAGGCCTTGCGGTAGCCGGCGCGCCGCTTGAGGATGGTGGACCAGCTCAGGCCCGCCTGCGCGCCCTCGAGCACCAGGAACTCGAAGTGGGTCGGGTCGTCGTGGACCGGCACGCCCCACTCGGTGTCGTGGTAGGCGATCATCTCGGGGCTCTGCGCCCACTCGCAGCGCCGCCGCTCGTCGCTCATCGGCCCACCGTAGGGCGGGGCTGCGACGCGGCGGCGCGGTAGAGCACGTGGCGGCGGAGCGGGCTGCCCTCGGGCAGGGCGGGGTGGTCGAAGTCGGCGCCCGGGTCGCGCACCATGCCGATCCGCTCCATGACCGCCTGCGAACGGGTGTTCAGGGTCGTGGTGAACGCCACGATCTCGGCCAGCCCGGCCTCGTCGAAGCCGAAGCGCAGCGACGCGCCGGCGGCCTCGGTGGCGTACCCGTGCCCCCAGTGGTCGGGGTGGAGCCGCCAGCCCACCTCGACGGCCGGGGCGCAGGGGAGGGCGGCGTTGACCCGGTG
>JBEKVF010000441.1:0-2775 GCA_049514295.1 Acidimicrobiales bacterium | reverse complement strand
GGCGGTGAGCGCTCGGATCGGGACGAGTTGGAACGACTGCGAGCTGAGATGGCGGAGCTCATTACCGAGCGGGACATCTTCAAGCGAGCAGCGGCGCTTCTCGTCCAAGCTGACGTGTGAGCCGGTCTTCACGGGCGTGGTGCCTTAATCGGGGCGAGGCACATCATCCTCGCAGTGTCCGTCGACATCGACCCCTCACCCACCACCCCAGCGGGTCGCGGTCCGTCGGTTCGGTGTTCACCTCATGCGTCGGGCGGATGATGCAAGAGGAAGTCATTTCGCCATCTAATGGTGATCTATTGACATAAATTGCCAGTACATGGCAATTTAGAGCAATGACAAAGCGCCCGCTGATCACCGCCGACTGCCACATTGCGCCGCCCGCGACCCTGGCAGACGAGTTGGCGGAGCGGATGCGCCGCCAAGTGACGCATCTCGAGAACCGGAGCGACGGTGTCTACCTTGTACGTCCCGAGCAGATTCCCGAGGGGATGCGCGAGGCACTCGAGGCCGGAGGCGCCACCGGAATGACCGCCCTCATAGAACAGGGCATCAAGGTGGATCCAGACGACGAGTACGCGCTTGCTCGAGTTCTCGCCGGCGATTGCTGTGCCGAGGCGCTCGTTGGCTTCACGGCACAGAGATA
Source organism: Acidimicrobiales bacterium (assembly GCA_049514295.1). GTDB lineage: Bacteria > Actinomycetota > Acidimicrobiia > Acidimicrobiales > RAAP-2 > Bog-473. The sequence continues at coordinate 2,129 of JBEKVF010000441.1, read as the reverse complement.
CATCGACGAGCTGGATCGCGACGGTGTGGTCGGTGCTGTCCTGATTGGCGGGGCGGCGTTCTCCACGCACAGCGACGCCGACGTGGACATCGCCTGGACACGTCTCGTCAATGATTGGATCCATGACGAGTTCAAAGAGCACCTCGACCGATTTGCGCCCGGCATCAGCCTTCCGCTCGGCGACGTGGAGGCATCGGTCGAGGAGCTCGAGCGCGCGGCCGGCCTCGGGCTTCGACCGGTTCTCCTCCCAGACGTCCTGCCCTCACGGCCATACACCGATCCGGCATGGGAGCCCCTCTGGGAGGCTGCCGAGGGTCTCGGCGTGCCGCTGGCCACACACGTCGGCCCGGCGCGCGCCCTGTACCCGTGGGCGATGCATACGCACTTCACCCCGGGTCAGGGTGCGACGACCGGCTTCGTCCTCACCTCACTTGGGATGGCAGAGACGGTCTGTTGGTTTGCATGCAGCGGCGTCCTCGAACGCCATCCCGAACTCAAGATCGTCATGACGGAGTGCTCGGCGGGATGGCTCGCATGGCTGATGCACTTCCTTGATCATCACTACTCGGGACGTTTCGGCAACGAGTTCCTGACTGAGCAAGGTTTTCCTCCCATGAAGGCAACGGAAGCACCTCCGAGCTATTACATCCGGCGGCAGATCGCGTGCACGTTCATGGACGACCCGATCGCAATCCGAAATCGCGACGTCACCGGGCTCGACTGCTTGATGTGGGGAAACGACTACCCACATCAAGAGGGTGTCTTTCCCAATTCACAGGAGTGGGTCGACAAGCAGTTCGCTGGTGTTCCCGAGAACGAACTCATGCAGATGGTCCACGACAATGCAGCAAAGGTGTTCGGCCTGAAGGTGTGAGGTTCTGCGCGTTGCATCGCGCCGTCCGTGCCGGTTCGGTGCTTGTCCGCCTTACCCGATGAGGCTCGAACACCCTGGGCCGTCACCCGTCAATCGATTGCTCAGTTGGACCTTTGAGAGTCGGGTGGCTACGTTATAGAACCACTTACCGGAAGCATTACAAGAAGCGATGCGATGTGAGGGGGAGCCCATGCCCGGTCCGCTGAATGGCTTCAAGGTGGTCGAGCTGGCCGCATGGACCTTCGTCCCCGCGGCAGGTGCCGTGTTGGCGGACTGGGGTGCTGACGTCATCAAGGTCGAGCACCCGGTGACGGGTGATCCCCAGCGCGGGCTCATCGCCTCGGGGATAGTCCCGAGCGCCGGCGGGGTGAACTACCTGATGGAACAGCCCAATCGCGGCAAGAGGAGCATCGGCATCGATGCGGCGACCCCGGGCGGCCTCGAAGTGCTGATGCGCTTGGTGGAGACCGCTGACGTCTTCCTGACGAGCCTGCTTCCCGACTCCGCCAGCCGGCTCGGCGTGGGAGTGGAGGACATCCGACGCCGCAACCCCGAGATCGTTTACGCCCGTGGTCTCGGACAAGGGATACGGGGCGATCACGCGGGGCGTGGGGGATTCGACATGGCCGTCTACTGGGCGCAATCCGGTATCGCGGACGCCTTGACCGTGGCCAGCGGCGAGTACCCCCCATTCCAACGACCGGCCTTCGGGGACATCGTCGGGGGTCAGACCATCGCCGGCGGCATCGCCGCGGCCCTCCTCCAGCGCGAGCGGACGGGCGAGACGAGCATCGTCGACGTGTCCCTGCTGCATCTCGGCCTGTGGCAGCTGTCCCCCGACGTCGTGGCGTCGGGCGTGCTCAAGCAACCACTGCCGAAGTTCGACCGTGCGGACATGCCCAGCCCCCTCACGAATTCCTACCGGACCAGTGATGGGCGCTACCTGTTCCTGGTCTACTTGCAGGCGGACCGGTTCTGGCCGGACCTGTGCGTCAAGGTATGGGATCGGCCCGATTTGGTGGACGATGAGAGGTTCGCGACCGCAGCGGTGCGGTTCGAGAACCGGCGCGAGTGCATCCGCATACTCGACGGGATCTTCGCTTCTAAGCCGCTCGCATACTGGGAGCAGCGGCTCAACTCCATCGACGGAGTGTGGGGGCCGGTGCGCAACGCGCTCGAGGCCCACACGAATCCCCAGGTCGAAGCAAACGGGTATATGCCCGAACTGGTCGATGACAACGGTGCTGCGTTCCGC
>JBEKVF010000440.1:0-2775 GCA_049514295.1 Acidimicrobiales bacterium | reverse complement strand
GATGCGCACCACCTGTGGTCCCGCCAGCATCTGGTAGCCGTAGAGCCAGAGCGACCCGTCGCCGTAGGTGAAGTCGGTGTGCGCGATGGAGCTGCCCACGACGCTCATGACGACCGGCGACAACGCGGTCAGGCACAGGACCGACGCCGCGGCCGCCACAGCGGCCACCGCGAAGGCGGGCCTCATCGCCCCGCCGACCACGCGATCACCGGGGGGCGCACCGCGGCGCAGAGCGGGTCGCCCTTGGGGTCGGTCAGCCCGAGCCTCCCGACCAGGACCCCTGTGTCCTGCGCCCGGCGGACGACCTCAGCGGGGACGGCGTCGAGCATGAGCTTGGCCCGGCGGAACATGGTGAAGGTCCCCTCGTCGTCGTCGTCGACGACGCCCCACGACAGGTAGACGAACCTGCCGCCGGGAGAGCCCTGGATGTACGGCCCCTTCAGGTCGAAGCCGTCGGAGGTGGCGTCGACCGTGCACCCGAGGGTCCAGGTCGCCGACTCGGCGTCACCTCGGACGACCCCCAGGAGCTCGCCCGGCTTGTTCCGGCGCTGCACCCCGACGTGGATGTTGGGATGGCCGCGGGGATAGTCACGGCCCGGGCCGCAGGAGATGCCGGGGAGCTCACGTCCCTCGAGGCGGATGCGCACTCGGCAAGTATGCGCCCAGAGGGGCAGCCGGTTCAGCGAGACGAAGGTATGAGCAGGACGTCGCGCAACTCGTCCGTGTCCCCCCAATCGGCCAACAGTGCGGCGACGGACGCGTACGGCTTCTCCGCGCCGCTCGTCTTCTCCAGGACTGCAGGTGTGTACCCCACACTCTCGAAGTAGTCGAGGTAGTCGGCCACCGAGGTCCCCGACACACGACGGAGCATCTCGTCCTTGAGCTCCGTGGTGATGATCGGGCGGTCCCGTTCGATCAGCTGCGTGGCGCCTTTGACCACCCGCCCTTCAGCGCCTTCGACATCCATCTTCAAGAACCCGACGGGGCCCTCCACGATGTCGTCGAGGCGGAAGGTCGGGACCACCGTGCCCGGGTGCTTCAGGAGGTCCTGGTCCTCAATCAGGCCGCCGTTCGAGCCGACATGCGTCGAGTAGTACGCCCACCCGGCCTCGGTGTCCGCGGCAACGGGGATCAGTTGGACATTGGTGACGCCGCCCATCCGCAGCGACGACAGCAGGAGCCGGCAATTCTCCGAGTTCGGCTCGAGCGCGACGACCCTTCCGGATGCGCCGACCAGCCGGGAGGCCAGCATGGAGTAGTAGCCCAGGTTGGCCCCGACGTCGACCACCGTCATACCGGGCCTGCAGTAGCGCTCGAAGACGGCGGTGAGGTGCGGCTCGTACTCACCCGAGCGCAGACCCGGGGTCACGGCGGCGTCGGCGGCGTCGGCGAGGAGCTCGACGTCACCGACCTTGCACGGAAGGGCATCCTGCTCACCGAGCTGCACGGAGAACGCGGTCGGCGCCACCTGGTGCTCAATCGACCCGAGCATCCTGCGGATCGTCGACACCCGCGTCAGGTCCCCCGCCGCGGCCTCGTCGACGTCGCGACGCAGCTCGTCGGGCAGGGTCGGATACAGCAGGTGCACGAGCTGCTCGTAGGTGATGCCCCGCTCGGGCAGCGTGCCACCCAGGCCGTGCACGACGCGGTCGCGCAGCGGCTTGAGCGCGTGCTTGGCCTTGTGCCGCCAGTCGTCGTCCTGGTGGTCCATGCTCGGCCCACGGTACCCGCGATCGCGACGTCAACCCGGCGGGACCACTCCCCGCAATTTGCGCCCCCGGCAGGACTTGAACCTGCGACCATTGGATTAGAAGTCCACTGCTCTGTCCGCTGAGCTACGGGGGCACGCCGGCGCACGCGGTGACACAACAGCCTGACATAGCTGCGGCTCAGAGGCGTGCGCATGCGGGTACGCGGGCCTGCTGGTGCGCTCCAGCGGGGTGCGCCGTGTGTGCCGACCACTGCGGGCCGGTGTGCCACACTTGTGCCCCTCGGTGGGCGTAGCTCAGTTGGTTAGAGCGCCAGGTTGTGGTCCTGGAGGTCGGGGGTTCGAGACCCCTCGCTCACCCCAAAGCGTGTCGGTGGCCCGATCAGGGCCACTCGGCACAGAACGCAGACTCGCTCGGGGGAGGTTCGAGAGTGAATCCTGGGACGAAGGGCCGGACGGTCCTCGTGACCGGCGCGTCGTCGGGCATCGGTGCCGCCGTCGCCCGCGAGCTGGCGGCCCGGGGTGACACCGTCGCCCTGGTGGCCCGGCGCGCCGACCGGCTCGACGAGGTGCTCGCCGACTGCCGCGCCACGTCCGCCGCCTCCGAGCGGTGGGCGGCCGACCTCTCGGACCCGACGGCGGCGGCCGACCTCGCGCTGGAGATCTGGGACCACTACGACGGCCTCGACGTCGTCATCAATAACGCGGGGGTCCCGATGCGCCGCCACGTGTCGCAACTGACCATGACCGAGGTCGAGCGGACCATGCGGATCAACTACCTCTCCCCCGTCGCAATCTCGCTGGCCGTGTTGCCGCGGATGCTCGCCCGGGACTCGGGGACGATCGTCAACGTCTCGAGCATGGGTGGCCGGTTGGGCATCGCGCGGGAGGCGGCATACTCCGGCTCCAAGTTCGCGCTGGCCGGATGGAGCGAGTCGATGGCCATCGACCTCGACCGGACAGGCGTCTCGGTGAAGCTGATCCTCCCCGGTCCCGTCGACACGGAGACCTGGGACCAGCCCGACAACGACGCGCCGCAGTACGACGGACCGAAGGTGCCACCCCAG
>JBEKVF010000439.1:0-2791 GCA_049514295.1 Acidimicrobiales bacterium | reverse complement strand
GGAAGGTGACGCCCTTGGCCGACAGCTCCTTGTAGGTCCGCCGGCAGTCGTCGGCGGCCAGGACCCCGACGCCCATGGCCCCGCTGGCGACGAGCGCGCGCAGCTGCTCCGCGGCCTCGGGCGAGCGCCCCATTTCGCACGAGGACAGGATGAGCTGCAGGTCGGGTTGGTCCTTGGCCCCCACCGTGAGCCAGCGGAAGCCGCCCCCCGCACCTTCGAACTCTTCACCCATCGTGATATCGACGCGCACCTCGAAGCCGAGCTTCTCGGTGTAGAAGGCCTTGGCGGAGTCCTGGTCGAGGACGAAGACGCTCGTGTGCGACAGATGGCTGATCATGGCTCCTGGTTCCTTCCGTGTCCTTGGCGGGTGCGCCGTAGCGGGTGCGCCGGCGAGTGCGCTGTTGCTGTCACGACCAGGGTACGGCGAGTCGTCCGGCTCAGGCTTCTCCGCGATTGCTCTCTTGCCGGCCCATCTCGGGCCGGGGCCGCGACCAGTCCATGACGAAGCATCCGGGGATCGGTGGCGGCCCGCCCCGCGCCGCCGACGCGCGCTGGAAGGCGCTCGGCGACATGCCGACCAGCTCCGAGAAGCGAGAGCTGAACGAGCCCAGGCTGGAGAACCCGACCAGCATGCACACCTCGGTCACCGTCAGGTTGGCGGAGCGCAACAGGTCCTTGGCCCGCTCCACCCGCCGGCGGGTCAGGTAGTTCGCCGGGGTCTCGCCGTAGGCGTCCTTGAAGGCGCGGGCGAAGTGGAACTTGGAGAAGCCGGCCTGTGCCGCCATCTGGTCCAGGTCGAGCGGGTCGGCAAAGCGCAGGTCCATCAGGTCCCGTGCACTCCGGAGATGTGCGATCCGCTCGCTGCCCGTCACCGGAATGCACGGTACCGTCCGGGCGCGTGTGGGGGGTCGCCGCACGCGCCGGGCGGTCCTCGCAGCGGCGGATCAGGTGTGCGCCTCCCAGAAGTCCCGGAGCAGGGGGACGAGGTCGGCCGCCCTCTCGTCGGGCCAGAACAGCATGGCGTCGGGCACGAGGGTCACCCGCTCCACGCCCGGGATCATGTCGCGCAGACGCTCGGCCCACGACGGCTCGAAGAAGATGTCGGCCGTGCCCCAGGCCACCTGCGCCGGGGCGTCCAGCTCGGCGAGCAGCGGCTCCACCGCCACGAGCTCGGCCGCCGACGACGCGGTGAGGAAGCGCTCGAGGCCCTGGCCCTGGTCGGGGACGAACGGACCGAGATAGCTCGCCAGGAGCTCGTCGCGGAGCTTGTCCGGGTGTGCGTATCCCTGCGCGAACCCGACCTCGGAGCGGGCCACCCCCAGGTCGCCGGCCATCGCCGCCACCATCGGCCCGAGCTCGCCCGCCTCGGCGAGCGCGACGAACGGCTTGAAGCACTCGGGTGGGAAATTGTCGTGCACGTCGCAGTTGGTCAGTGTCAGCGTGCGGATCCGGTGCGGGAAGCGGGCGGCGAAGACCTGCGCCACCGCGCCGCCGGTGTCGTTGGCGACGACGTCGACCTGCTCGAGGCGGAGCCGCTCGCAGAGCTCATTCAGCATGGCCGCGAGGCCGTTGAGGGACAGGTCGGCCGCCGCGTCGTCTCCGTCTGGCGCCGGCGTCGCGCCGTGGGCCGGCAGGTCCGGGGCGATGCACCGGCGGGCGTCGGCCACGTCCCAGATCACGTTGCGCCAGAGGTCGGCGTTGACGAGGACGCCGTGGACGAACAGGGCGGCCGGCGCCCTGCCGTCGCCCTGGTCGACGTAGGCGACGTCGCCCCGGCTGAGACGGATCGACTTGCGCGGCAACAGGGTCGCCGCGGCGTCGGGTGCGTGTGCGTCGGGTGTCTGTGTGTTGGGGGTCATGGTTCGTCACTATACATACCAACTGTCGGTTTGTAAAGTACGAGTAGGCTCCTACCGTGCCCACGCAGGCAGAACGCACCGAGGCGACCAGGGGACGGCTGATCTCGACGGCCCGCCGCCTCTTCGCCGAGCGGGGCTTCGCCGCGACCTCGACGGAGGAGATCCTCGGCGAGGCCGGCGTCAGCCGCGGCGCCCTGTACCACCACTTCCCCTCGAAGACGGACCTGTTCCGGGCGACGTTCGAGGCCGTGGAGGACGACCTCACCGCCCAGGTGCTGGCGGCCGCAGCGGGCAGCGGCGAGACGGACCCGATGCGGATCCTCGAGCTCGGCTTCGCCGCCTTCCTGGACCAGTGCGTCAACCCCGAGGTCCAGCGCATCGTGATGCTCGACGGCCCCAACGTGCTCGGTTGGGACACCTGGCACGAGCTCGACGAGCGGTACGCCTTCGGCACGCTCAAGACCGTGCTGACGGTGGCGGCGCAGCTGGGCCGGATTGAGGAGGCAGCGGTCGACCCGCTGGCGAACCTGCTCCTCGGCGCGATCATGCAGGCCGGGATGGTGGTGGCACGCGCTGACGACCCGGAGGCGGCGAAACGGGCCATGGCGGAGTCCTCCGCGCGGCTCGTGTCGTCACTCTGACGGCGCGGCCGGGACGGACCGGCTACGCCTCCCCCAACTCCCTGACCCACACGGGCAAGCGCGCCGGCCGGCCTCGACCGTCGACGCATCCGTGCACCGTCACCGCGGTCGCGCGCGCCTCGCCGCCCACCGTCAGGAGGTAGGCGATCTGGAAGGTCGTGCCGGTGACGGCGCCGATCACCAGCGACACCTCGACCACGTCGTCGAACTGCAGCGGCCTGCGGTACAGCACAGAGGCCTCGAGCACGGCGAAGTCCCGGCCCCCATCGCCGTCACCACCCGCGGCGGAGT
>JBEKVF010000438.1:0-2797 GCA_049514295.1 Acidimicrobiales bacterium | reverse complement strand
CGCTGGACGACCGGATCGGCGATCGTCGTCGACGGCGGGTACTCGGCGCCTTGAGAGCAGCTAGTCGCGTGCCGTGGCGGTCGGGTTGGTGATCCCCCTCGTGAAGATGTCGGCGAAGGGCTTTGCCACGTCTCGAGCCGACAGCGGTCCGCCCGCCTTCAACCACAGGTACGTGTAGTTGTGCATCCCGAGCCAGGCCAAGGCGGTCAGCCTCGGCTGCAACTCACGGAACTCCCCCGAATCGACACCGGCCTGCAGGACCGCCTCGACCCGTCGCTCGTACTGGCGGCGCCGCTGGCGAAACTGCTCAGCCCGTTCACCTGTGAGCGCAGGGAATTCATGCAGGAAGACCCAGACGTGATCCGGGTAGCGGTGGATCACGTCGAGCAGCTCATCACCGAGCATTGCCAGCTGCTCCGGCGGCGATCCGCCCGCCTCGGCGACGCGATCAGCTCCGAGCATCACCTCATCCATCACCCGGTCGTGGATCGCCGCGAGGAGCTCCTCCTTGGAGCCGATGTAGTGGTAGAGCGCGCCCTTGCCGAGATCGTTCGCTACGCAGAGCTCCGTGATGCCTGTGGCGTGGTACCCGCCCCGAGCGAACACGCGCGCGGACGTATCGACGATTGCATCGCGACGCGCCCGCCAGTTGGCACTGCGTCGTGAATCACCGGTCCCTTCCGCCCGTGTCATTGGTAGCGAGGTTAGCGGGCCGCCCACCGGGCAGGCGGCTGTGTTTCAAGGTGTGTGCCTCCTGCGCGCGTCGGCACTCCTCCGACCTGGCCTGTATAGGCTGACTCATTGAGACGAGGCTCAGGACCGTGGAGGAAGCGAGTGTGGTCAAGCGGACGGACTTCTCTGTGAGATCGAGGCCGTGAGGTCGTGAAGATGGCCCTCACGCAGACCACTCAAGCGGACATGAACTGGTTCTCCGTGCTGGTCCACCACGCGGCTCGCGCGCCTGACAAGGCGATCACCGTATTCGAGGGCGAAACCACGACTTACGGGGAGATGGCTGGACGGGCCGTCGCTTTGGCCGGTGGCCTTGCCGAACGCGGCGTTGGTCGTGGCGATGTCGTGGCTCTCCTCTCGTACAACTGCCCCGAGTTCCTGGAGACGGTCTTCGCTGCCAACTACCTCGGAGCGATCGCGATGCCCATCAACTGGCGGCTGGCCGCGCCGGAGGTGCGGTACATCCTCGAGCACTCCGGTGCTCGCGCCATCGTGTGCGAGGAATCGCTCGTCGAAAGGGCGAACGAAGCGACGAAGGGAATCGAATCTACTCTCACGCGTGTCTGCGTTTCGCCGGTTCCTGCGGACGGATGGACAACCGTTGTCGGTCTGCGTGCCAGCTCTCACAGGGCGGCGCGCATCCCAGCGGAGGCCGACGACGTTCACCGTTTGATGTACACGTCGGGCACCACGGGACGACCCAAAGGCGTCATGATCACCCATGCCAACCTGACGTGGAAGAACCTGGCGCACCTCATAGAGTTCGGCTTCACGAGCTCCGATCTCGGGCTCGCCTGTGGGCCCCTCTACCATGTCGGAGCGCTCGATCTCACGACCACTTCGCTGATCGCCGCCGGCGCGACGACCATCATCCACCGAACGTTCGACGCATCCGACGTCGTCGACGAGCTCGAGCGATCACGGGTGACCACCGTGTGGCTGGCTCCCGCCATGGTCAACGCGATCATGACGTTGCCCGACATTGAGCAACGCGATCTTTCATCGGTGCGCGTGGTCATCAACGGCGGCGAGAAGATGCCGATCCCGCTGATAGAGCGGATTCAGCGAGTGTTCTCCTCAGCGTGGTTCGCCGATGCGTACGGTCTCACCGAGACGGTTTCCGGTGACACATTCCTCGACCGGGACAGCCTCGTGAGAAAGCTCGGCAGCGTGGGCCGTACCTGCCTCTACCTGGAGCTCGACATATGGGACAAGGAGGGGAGGTCCTTGCCGGCCGGGGAGCATGGGGAAATCGTCATGCGAGGCCCAAAGGTCTTCAAGGGCTATTGGCGGGACCCTGACGCAACCGCCGCTGCCTTCGCCGGGGGCTGGTTCCACACCGGGGACATCGGCGTCCGGGACGACGACGGATACCTCTTTATCATCGATCGACTCAAGGACATGATCGTTTCTGGGGGTGAGAACATCGCCAGCTCGGAAGTCGAGCGCGTCCTCTATGAGCACGAGTCGGTGCTCGAGGCCGCCGTGGTGGGCCGTCCGGATGATCGATGGGGCGAAGTGCCGGTGGCGTTCGTCGTCTTGGGCGAGGACGCAACCGTGACGCCGGAGATGCTGCTCGAGCATTGCCGCTCCCAGCTGGCACGGTACAAGATCCCCAAGGAGATCACGCTCCTTGACGCGCTGCCGCGCAATCCCTCCGGGAAGGTCCTCAAGCGTGAGCTCCGGGATCGAGGGTAAGCAGACCGAATCCATCGGGTTTTTCCCAGCCCAGCCGTCTGCAGCGCTCTGCCAGGGGCGGCAGGGCACTCTCCGAGGCCGCATACCTCGTCCGTAGCCGCCGGCCTCCGCGCTCTACGTCGCCGGTTCGAGGTGATCGATCACGCGTTGCACGAAGGAGATGGTGGCTTCGTGACCGGCGGTGACCCCGAGGGCTTCTTCGAGAGCGAGTACCTGGGAAAGGCCCGTCATCATGAGCAATGCGACGATCGGGGGAAGCTGATCTGCGGCGATGCCGTCAGCCGCAAGCGCGGCCGTGAGGGCCTCCAGCTGGGCGGCGCGAAAGCGCTCGGCGTAGCGGGCGATCTCGACACGGATCACTTTTCGG
>JBEKVF010000437.1:0-4956 GCA_049514295.1 Acidimicrobiales bacterium | reverse complement strand
GACGGTGTCCCCAACGTTGTTGAAGTGAGGCGGTGGTCCCCCGCCTGAGACCTGCCAGCTGGTAGGGATCGGGCATCGACCAAGAAACCCTTTAGGAAGGGGACCACCGTGAAGAAGAAGGTAGCTGTTGTGAACGTCGCGCAGGCGGAGGAGGCAGCCAGGCTGGCTGACCTGCCGCTGGAAGCGACCGTGGCACTGGCCGAAGTGGCCGGGACGATCAAGGATGGGCTGCTGGCGTTCGCGTCGGCCACCGGGCTGGTCGTCATGCGCCAGATGATGGAGGCAGAGCTGGCCGAAGCGATCGGGCCAAAGCACGCCAAGATCGGGGCCGACGAGCGGGTCGGCAACTGGCACGGCACGACCACCGGCTCGGTTGTCTTGGGTGGGCGCCAGGTGCGCACCGAGCGCCCGAGGGGCCGCATGAGTGAGGGCGCCGAGATCGAGCTCGACACGTGGAAGGTGTTCAACTCGGCCGACCTGCTCAACTCCTTGGTCGTCGAGCGCATGCTCGCCGGCGTGGCCACACGGCGCCACGGCGACGTGGCCGAGCCGGTGGGAGCAGAGCTGGAGGGCCGGACCAAGTCCATGTCCAAGTCGGCCGTCTCCAGGCGCTTTGTGGCGGCCACCAAGGTGGCCATGGCCGAGCTCCTCTCGAGGAGCCTGGCCGACCTCGACGTGGCCGTCCTCATGATCGACGGGCTCGACGTCGCCTCCCAGTGCGTCGTAGTCGCCCTGGTCATCACCGCCGACGGCACCAAGGTGCCCGTCGGGCTGTGGCTCGGCGACACGGAGAACAAGACGGTGGTAACCGCCCTGCTGGCCGACCTCGTCGCCCGGGGGCTCAGCGTCGAGGGCGGCGTGCTCTGCGTCATCGACGGCGCCAAGGCGCTGGCGGCCGGCATCAAGAAGGTCTTCGGCGATGACGCCGTGGTGCAACGCTGCACGCTGCACAAGCGCCGCAACGTCGCCGGCCACCTGCCCAAAGAGGTGGCCGGACCCATCGACAAGCGCCTGGCCCTCATCTTCGCCCAGCCCCACGCCGCCAAGGGGCTCGACGCGGCGAGGCGACTGGCCAACGAGCTCGAGGCCGATCATCCCGATGCCGCCGCCAGCCTGCGCGAAGGGCTCGACGACATGTTCAGCGTCGCCCGCCTCGGCATCGGCAGCACCCTGGCCAAGACGCTGACGACCACCAACTGCATCGAGTCGATGATCTCGATCGCCCGGCGCACGACCGCCCGGGTGACACGCTGGAAGGACGGCTCCATGAAGAAGCGCTGGATCGCAGCGGGCATGCTCGAAGCCGAGCGTTCCTTCCGACGCGTGCGCGGTCACAAGGACATGGCCAAGCTTGTCGCCGCCCTGCGCCGCGAAGTCACACCCGCCCTTGTTACACCCGAAGAGTACGATCAGGCGGCAGCCTGAACGAGCTGTGGCCACCGCTGAACTTCAACAGGGAACGGGGCAACGTCTGAAGTTGATTTCAGGGTACCTATGACGGCACACGATGGCAAGCGATCCCGCGGTGAATTCTTCGCGACAAAAAAGGGTTCAGTTTTGATCGGAAAACGATCAGCCAATGATGCGGCTGGCGTCGCTTGCCACTCTTAACGGACCACGCCCTTGTCAGCAGCATGGGACTACGTCGCGGTCCACCTCACCGACTGACGGGATGATCCCGGAGAGCCATCTTCGCCGCGCAAAACGAGGCGCTGGCGCACTTGAATGACCGCACTAGCCATCTCCCCGATGGTTGGCTTCTCGTGTTGGCGGTTGGACAAGACCGTGGCCGCCGCGTGGCGGCGTTCGCTCAGATCTCGTAGATGTCCGGCGTCTCGGCATTACTGGGGCTTCGGCATAGCGTGGATTATGTCGAAATCGGCATAGTCCACACCCCTGCATCGATTGATGCTCTCCAACGTCACCCTGTCGGCCACAGTCGAGGGCGACCGCCGCCACACGGTGTCCGAGATCGTTACCCCGATGAGGTGGTTTGCGGCCGCCACTAGGGAAGGTGACGTGTGGGGTGACGTCGATCCGGATCATGGCGACCCGTGGACCGATGGTTCGACGTCGCCGACGATCGTGAAGCACGACCATGCTCTCGATAGGCCGCCTCGGTGTGGCGTCGGGGGCCGACTATTACCTGGCGAGCATCGCCAACTCGGTTGACGACTACTACCTCGGCCGGGGGGAGGCCCCCGGACAATGGATCGGTGCCACATCGGCGGCCCTGGGGTTGAGCGGCGTGGTGGACCCGGTCGCCTTGCGGAACCTGCTCGGCGGCCATGGGGCGGATGGAGAGGATCTCGGGATCATGCGCCGGAGCGACCGCCGGCCCGGCTTCGACCTGACGTTCTCGGCGCCCAAGGGTCTCTCACTGCTCTGGGCGTTCGGGTCGCCTGAGGTTCGAGACGCCGTCTCGTCCGCCCACGACCGGGCCATGGCCGGAGTGGTCGACCACCTCTCGAGTGAGGCCGCTTATGTCCGCCGTGGGGTCGACGGCTTGGATGTCCGCAAGGCTAAGGGGTTCGTGGCCGCCGGCTTCCGGCACCGCACGAGCCGAGCCGGTGATCCCCAGCTCCACACCCACGTCCTGATCCCCAACGTCACCCTTGGCCACGACGGGCGCTGGTCCGCCCCCGACGCCCGCCAGCTCTACCTCTGGCAGAAGGCGGCGAGCGCCATGTACCACTCCGCATCCTCCGGGCGTTCTCCAAGCGCCGAGTCGATATCGAGGCTTCCCTCGAGGAGATGGGCCTGGGGTCCCAGCGGGCGGCCGAGGTGGCGACTCTCGCCACCCGAGGGCCGAAGTCCGCTCACGTCGCGGCGCCCGATGTGCTCCGCCAAGGCTGGGCGGAGCAGCTCTCGGACATCGCGGTCAGCGACGAGACCGGAACGTCGAGGCCGGCGACGCTGGCCGACATCACCGGCGCGGCCGGTAGCGGAGCGTCAGCGCCGATGTCCGATTCTCAGCGCGAGGAGGTCCTGGCCATCCTGGTCGGCGAGAAGCCCGTCGACCTAGCCGACTACGACCTGGCCGATCCGAGCGCCACCCGCGTCACCCCGCTCACCTTGTTCGCCTCGACCTTCACCCACCGCGACGCCCTGGCCGCCGTGGCCCGGGCCATCGACGCCCCTCCGGGCGAGGTGGCAGAGCTCACCGAGCAGCTCCTGCGACGCAACGAGGTGGTGCGCCTGATCGATTTTGACTTGAACCAGCCCGACGTGTCGGGGCGTGGCAAGGAGCGACCGGCGACAACGGTCGGTGACCGGCGCTACAGCACCGTCGAGATGCTGAGAATCGAAGGGCGGATCGTGAACTCGGCCGTGGCGCGTCTGGGCCATGGCGGTCTCCCCGGGTCCCTGATCGAACCCATACTGGCCCGCCATGGCCACCTCGACGGCGAACAGCTGGCCGGGGCACGCAGGCTGCTCGGATCGGGCAACGGGTTGGACCTGGTGATCGGCCAGGCCGGTACGGGCAAGTCGACCATGCTTGGCGCCGCCCGAGAGGTCTGGAGCGCCACCGGTTATCGGGTCATCGGGACCGCCGTGGCCAGCCGGACCGCAGCCGACCTCGAGGCGGGCACCGGCATCGAATCGGTCACCTTGGCCCGCCTATTCATCGACCTCGAACGCGACGAGACCAGGCTCACCTCCCACGATGTGGTCGTGGTCGACGAGGCCTCGCTCGTCGGCAGCCGCACCTTGGACCGGCTCCAGCGCCAGGTCGACGGGGCCCGAGCGAAGCTCGTCTTGGTCGGGGACAACCGCCAGCTCTCCTCCATCGACGCCGGTGGGGCTCTGCGGGCATTGTCTCGGACGCTCGGTCCCCAGGTGATCGAGCTGACCACCAACCGCCGCCAGTCCGAACTCCACCAGGAGTGGGAGCGCCAGGCCCTCGTCGCCCTGCGAGACGGCAAGGTAGCCCAGGCCGTCGCCGCCTACGACGCCCACGACCGCATCGTGGTCGCCGACCAAGCATCGGCGGCCCGCCAAGCGCTGATCGAGCGGTGGTGGAGCGTGCACAACGACGCCACTACGGCCATCCTGGCCGTGACCCGGGGCGATGTGGCCGCCCTCAACTCACGAGCCAGAGAGCGGCGTCGAGAAGCCGGGGAGCTCGGTGCCGAGATCCGCCTCGCCTCGGGCAAGACCTTCGCCGTCGGGGACCGCATCATGTTCGAGAAGAACGCCCGGGCCAACCTGGCTGACGGGGGCCAGAGGGGCCACCCTCGGACCGTGGCCATCCGCAACGGGACCTTCGCCACTGTCGTGGCCGTTCCCGATCAGAAACAGAACGGCCCGTCCACCAGGGAGGGTGACGTCCTCCAGGGCCAAGGTGACGTTGCCGTCGCTCGGCGAGCCGGTGCCCTTGAGGTCGAGTTGGCCTCGGGCCAGCACGTCACCCTCACGGAGCGCTACCTCGAAGAGTCCACCACCCTTGGCTATGCCCTCACGGTCTTTCGGTCCCAGGGGGTGACCGTCGACCATTCCTTCCTCCTCGCCGACGACACCTTGTTCCAAGAGGCCGGCTACACCGCGCTCAGCCGGGGAAGGCTCTCCAACCACCTCTTCGCCGTCGATCCGCAGAATCCCCGCGCCGAGATCGCCCACGGCGACGAGGTCGTGGCGCATCGCGACGCACTGGCAACCCTCGTCGGTGGGCTCTCGCACAGCCACGAGCAGGTCATGGCGCTCGAATCGCTCCCCACGAGCACCTTTGGCGACGATGCGCCGCCACCATCGCAATGGTCGGATGGTTCGGCGGCTCGTTCGGCCGAGCAGCGGTTCCAGGACTGGGGACGGGACCTGGACCGGATCGACCAACGGGCCAATGAACCCCCGGCCCCGGTCGAGTTTGCCTGGTCCCGCGACGACAGCAGCTACGACTTCGGCCGCGACGACGGGTTCGGACTGTGATCGTGTTCCCCGCTTCCACCGCGTCACGGG
>JBEKVF010000436.1:0-2814 GCA_049514295.1 Acidimicrobiales bacterium | reverse complement strand
GCCATGACGGCGCGCCCAGCGATGTCGCGGCCCA
This sequence comes from Acidimicrobiales bacterium, assembly GCA_049514295.1. Classification (GTDB taxonomy): domain Bacteria; phylum Actinomycetota; class Acidimicrobiia; order Acidimicrobiales; family RAAP-2; genus Bog-473. Next base: position 2,780 of record JBEKVF010000436.1, on the reverse strand, counting down.
TCGCCACCTCGAGCGGGTGCGTGGTCGCCGTCGGCCGGGCTTCCTTCGACTCGAGGATGTCGCGCAGGGAGACGAGCTGGCGGGTCCGGTTCGGGACCTCGACGCCGATGGCCGACTTGCCCGGGATGGGTGCGAGGATGCGGACGCCCGGCGACGCCATGGCGTAGGCGATGTCCTTGGAGAGGCTGGTGACCCGGGCCACCTTGACGCCGGGGCCGATCTCGATCTCGTAACGGGTCACGGTGGGCCCCACCCGACAGCCGACCAGCCGGGTCTCGACCCCGTGCGCGGCGAGCGCCCGCACCAGCTCCTCGCCCGCCGCGTCGATCTGGCGCTGGTTCTGGCGCACCTTCGGGGTCGCGCTGAGGAGCGACATGGAGGGCAGCACCCAGTCGCCGGGCGCACGTGGCGCGGCGGCGAGCGGCGGCGGAGCGGCCTCCACTGGCTCGGGCTCCGGGCTGAGCGGGATGTCGATGTCGTCGTCGATGTCGTCGTCGATGTCGTCGTCGATGTCGTCGTCGAGCGGAGCGGTGTCCTCCGGGACGATGCGTGTGGGCTCCGGCGAGGTGGACGCCACGACATCGCTCGCGCCGTCGGGCACGATCATGAAGGGCTTCCCCTGCCACAGCGACTTCGACGTGCGCGCGGTGGCCGCGGCAGCCGTGTGCAGTCCCCTCCCCACCGAGGCGAGCGACACGCCGGTCGCGATCAGGATCGCCACGAGCACGACGGCCACCAGGAGGACCGCAGCACCGGCCGTGCCCAGGCCGGCATGGAGGGGGCGCCCCACGATGGCGCCGAGGTAGCCGCCCGCCTCGCGCAGGGAGTTGGAGTCCGAGAGCGGCGGCGCGCTCTTGGCCAGCTCGGCCAAGCCACAGACGCCGAGCAGGCCGAGCACCGTCCCGACGGCCAGGCGCCACGGGTCGGCGCCCTCGGCATCCTCCTGGTCGTCAGCCCGGGCGCCGCGGTCGAGGAGCAGCGCGAAGCCGGCGCCCGCGGCGACCAGCGGGAGCAGCACGCGGGCCCAGCCGGCGAGCAGTTCCAGGCCCGTGTCGGTGCCGTGGCCGACCGGCCCGAGCTGATCGCCCCACAACGCCAGCGCCAGCAGGACGCCGAGCGTGATCAGACCGACCGCCCACAGGTCGCGTGCCTGGACCCGCCAGAACGGCGGCCTCGAGGGCCTGGCCTGCTTCGAGCGGGATGCCGGTTTCTTTGCGGCGCGGGAAGGCGCACGCGTCGCGGCACCCCCGCGGGTCTTGGTCACCACAGTAAGGTCGAGATTACTGCTTGACCTGGTCGTTTTTGTGGACACCCGACCGATTGAATTACGAACATATGTTCGTTATCCTAACCCGGATGGCACTCCGGTGGGCCAGAGCGGAGACCGAGGGGGGTGGCACCCTCTTCCCCGACGAGCGGGTGGCCGAGCGCCACGTCGGGAAGGGCGCCTACGCCGGGATGGAGTTCCTCCACGTCAACGCCCGGACCATCATCAACACGGTGCCGCCGGAGAGCCAGATGCCCTTCCGGCACACGATCAACCCGTATCGAGGGTGCAGCCACGCGTGCGTCTACTGCTTCGCCAGGCCGACGCATGACTACCTCGGCCTGGGGATCGGGTCCGACTTCGAGCGCAAGATCGTGGTCAAGGTCAACGCCGTGGAGCGGCTCCGCGCCGAACTCCGCGCACCCAAGTGGGGCGGCGACACCATCGCCATGGGCACCAACACCGACCCCTACCAGCACGCCGAAGGCAAGTACCACCTGACGAGGGGCATCGTGGAGACGCTCTCGGGAGCGCGCAACCCCTTCAGCATCCTGACCAAGTCGACGCTCGTCCTCCGTGACGCTGCACTGCTCGCAGCTGCATCGGAGCGGACCGAGGTCTCGGTGAGCTTCTCGGTGGGGACGCTCGACCGCTCCGTGTGGTCGTTGACCGAGCCGGGTACTCCCCCACCGGACCGCCGGGTCGAGGCGCTACGGCGCCTGACCGCCATGGGGATCTCGTGCGGGGTCCTGGTCGCCCCGGTGCTGCCGGGCCTCTCGGACTCCGAGGACCAGCTGCGCGAGGTCGTCGAGGCCTGCGCGGACGCCGGCGCGGTCTCCATCCACGGGGTGGCGCTGCACCTGCGGGGCACGGTGCGCGCCCACTACTTCGACTGGCTGGCCGGCGCCAGGCCCGATCTGGTCCGCCTCCACCAGGGGCGCTTCCAGCGCGGTGCGTACCAGGAGGACACCGAGCGCGAGCGGGTGGAGGGCATTGTGCGCGCGGCGGCCCTGCGCTGCGGCGTGACGGGCCGGCACCGCTACCGCGGCGGGCCGAAGGTGCCCGCACCCGCGGCCGAGCGGATGCCGGAGGCCGGCCTGCAGCTGCGGCTCCTCTGAGGCGGGGCGCGCCATCACGGCACCCCCTCCTCCCTATGATCGTGGACTCATGTCAGGAGCGGGAAGGTTGACGTGGCGGGTGGGCCGCCGTGCCGTTGTGGGCGTGGCGGTACTGCTCGCCACCGGCGCGCTCGTGACCGTGTCCCCGGCTGGCAGTGGCGCCAGGGCGGGCGCGGCGACGTCGTTGGCGACGGACTCCTCCTACGCCATCGTGGACGCCGCGGGCGGCGTCATGACCTTCGGAGGTGCGGGGTACGACGGCGACACCCTCGAGGTGCCCCTGCAGAAGCCGATCGTCGGCGGGGCGGCCGACCCACACGGCGGCTACTGGCTGGTCGCCTCCGACGGCGGCGTGTTCACCTTCGGCAACGCCTCCTTCTTCGGCTCGACCGGCG
>JBEKVF010000435.1:0-2818 GCA_049514295.1 Acidimicrobiales bacterium | reverse complement strand
GGCCGCAACGACGAGACGAAGACGGGTCCTCTGCGCCGGGCAGCCAGGAGACGAGCCAGCAGGCGGGCGGATGTCGTCTGGAAATGCACGAGCTCGAGACCGCCGCCCTTGCCGGTCACGGCGGCCCGGCGGTTCGCCAGGTCGACGTCGACCACGTCGAGGCCCAGGATCTCTTCGGCCCGGGCCGCCGTCTCGTAGAGGAGGCGCCACAAGGCCCGCTCACGCAGCGGCACGTCTCGGCGGCGCCAGAGCGCCTCGAGCTCGTGCGCCGGGATGGAGCGGGTCTGGTCCTCGGGCTCTCGCCGGCGCTCGATCGCCTCGCTCGGATCCTCGAGCACCCAGTGCTGGCGCCGGCAGTAGGCGAAGAAGGAGCGGAGACACGCCCGCTGGCGGTTCCAGGTCGCCGGAGCCGCCGCGCTCCAGCGGCCCCGCATGAGCGCGACGAGCTGGCGGCCGTCGACGTCGGCCACCGGGACGCCGGCGTCGAGCGCCTCGACCATGGCGGCCAGGGTGTCGCGGTACTTGCGCCGCGAGGTGGCGGCCAGGTCCCGCTCGGCCAAGAAGGCCTCGACCGCCTGCTCGACCGGCACGGACTCGCAGCTCGCCAGGCGCACCAGGTGGGCGCCGGCAGCTCGGGCCGACCCGGCGGTCATAGATGCCCACCGCTGCGAGTTGCGGGCCTCTGGCGCCATCTGGGACGGAGCGTTCCGGCTCGATCTCGACGCCGGCGCCACGGTGAGGGCCGCCGCGGCCAGCGCCGGCCCCTCGACGAGGCGAAGGTGCCGCGGGGACGGTGCAGTCGCCCGAGTGCAGCGAGCGCAGCGTGGAAGTCGTCCGCGTGCACGCGTGACGTCAGCACCGTGCGGGACGCGCCTCTCACGACCCGGGGCGCCGTCGCGACGGATGCTGCGCCCTGCCATCGGGCCCGGGCTCGTCACGGATGACGGCGAGGCGGCGCGGCCCCTCCGCCTCGTCGAGGACGGCCCAGAGCTCGTCGAGACAGCGTGCGACCAGATCGCATGACTCGCACCACGTCGAGCCGTCGTCAAGGGTCACCGTGGCTCGGGCCCCGCAGGACTCGCAGCGGCGGGTGCGGGCCGCGTCAAGGTCGATTACGTCGCCCATCGACTGCTCTCCCTCACTTCGCAGGAAACGTGTCGCCATCGGCGCAGCGTGGCAGGGGGCTGTGACGCCTGGGGACCCGGGCCGCTCCGCAGAGCATGGTCCGTTCCCTGCGGGTCGAGCTCCGGCGGTTACTGCTGGATATCGGCGATGGGAGGCAAGAAGGCCAGCACGACGTCCGAGCACGCCTCGTATCCACGACCTCCCGCACGCCGGAGCAGCCGCATCTTGAGCAGGTGGTTTAGGTCCCGCGACAGCGTTCTCGGACCCGCCTGTGCGTAGAGCTGGGCAACCTTCGGGGTGAGTCCAGCGAGGTCGGCTCGGAGGACGGCATCGTCGGTGGGCATCGACAAGACGAGCGTGCGCTGTCGCTCCATCGCCTTCGTGTTCGCCTCCCGCGAGAACTGTTCGTGCACGTAGTTGACCCACGCGACCTCGATCTGCTGGAACCGGACCATGTCGATCGCCTCGCGAATGCCGTCGATGAACCCGGCGATCGCGTACGCCAGGAAACCGAGCGTGTCGCCTCCACCCTTCGAGGCCCGGTCGAGCTCCCGGTAGTACTGGTCCCGCGTCAGGTTGTAGTGGTTCGACAGGAGGTGGGCCGCCGGCATCGGCACCATGCCGCAGTTGGCGAGGATCGTGAACTCGATCAGGCGGGCGGTACGGCCGTTGCCGTCGCCGAAGGGGTGGATCCACGCCAGATACAGGTGCGCGTAGACGGCCTTCGCGATGGTCAGGGCGAAACGCAGCTCGCCGTCCTCGCTCTCGAAGATGGGGCCGTTCAGCCACTCGACCATCCGGTCGAGTAGGTACTCGCAGTCGATTGCCGGCGCTCCCCGATAGTTGCCGACGCCCACCGAGTCGGTGCGGATCTCGCCAGGAACGACATGGTCTTCGAGGGGAAGCCCCTTGAGCACCTGACGGTTGTAGTCGCGGACGAGGTCGGACGTCAGCTCGATCTGCTCGCCCCGAACGATCCGGTCGTTGATCCCCTGGAGAGCCTCCAGGACGTTGCGGACCTCCTGTTCCTGGTACTGGCGGGACGGCGGCGCCGTGAAGGTGCCGTCGAGGATCCCGTTCGCCTGATCCTCGGTGAGGGTGTTGCCTTCGATCGCGGTGGTTGCGAGAGCACCCTTGATGAGGGTCACCCGGTACAGCTCCTGGGCGACGGCGGGCTTCAGGGGCACGCCGGCCAGGTGCTCGCACTTCGACTTCGCCTCTCCGAGGAGCATCCAGTGGCGCTCGGTCACACGATTGACGTCGGTCGCTTTGAAAGTGATCCACGGATGGGACTTCTCGTAGGGCCGCATGGATCCCAAGTCTACCTAATCGACCGCCTCCTTTGTCCATCGCGATGTCACACCGCCTGTCCGATGTGATGGGCACCACCCGGATCTCGACGTCGTCACATCGTCCCTGCTCAGGCCTGGTGGCAGCGCTGCTCGACGGCTGACCCGATGGGCCGAGGGGTTCGGCGGATCCGACGGCCCGAACGCCGTAACCGGTACTGCCAGGCACGCCCTGGACCGCGACAAAGGGAGGGCCGGAGCCCTCCCCAAGTCGGGCACAACGCAGGTGTCGAGTATCGCGCCCGGTTGGATCAGAGGCCGCTCAGCTTCGCGGATACGACACCGACTGCCACTTCCCGGGCGAAGCCGCTCAGCCCGTCGGCCACCGCCTTGAGCCGCGAGCG
>JBEKVF010000434.1:0-3423 GCA_049514295.1 Acidimicrobiales bacterium | reverse complement strand
GCGTTCGCGGCCCACGCCAAGCGGCTGGAGGACGTCGGCGTCGAGTACCTCTGGACGGGCGAGGCCTACACCGCCGATGCCGTCTCCACCATGGGGTTCCTGGCAGCCGTCACGAAGAAGGCGCAGATCGGCTCGAGCATCCTGCCCCTCTACTCGCGCACCCCGACGCTCCTGGCCATGACGGCGGTCGGCATCGACAAGCTCTCGAGGGGGCGCTTCATCCTGGGCCTCGGCGCATCCGGTCCCCAGGTGATCGAGGGGTTCCACGGCGTGCCCTACGACGCGCCGCTGGCGCGCACCCGCGAGATCATCGAGATCTGCCGCTCCGTGTGGCGGCGTGACCGGCTGGTCCACGAGGGCGCCAACTACCAGGTGCCCCTGCCGGAGGGGAAGGGCACCGGGCTCGGCAAGGCGCTCAAGATCATGGACCACCCCGTCCGCGAGCGGATCCCCATCTACGTCGCCTCGCTCGGTCCGAAGAACGTCGAGATGACGGCCGAGCTGGCCGAGGGGTGGCTCCCGTTGCACTACTGGCCCGACCGGGCGCACGAGCTGTGGGGTGCCTCGCTCACGGCAGGCAAGGCCAAGCGCGCGGCGGACCTATGCTCGCTCTCTACTACGGCGGCATGGGCGCCCGGGGCAAGAACTTCTACAACGACGTCCTCAAGCGCTACGGGTACGAGAAGGAGGCCGAGCAGATCCAGGAGGCCTACCTCGGTGGCGACCGCAAGCAGGCGGCCGCACTGGTGCCGGCGGAGCTGGTGGCCGGCATGTCGCTGGTGGGGGATGCGGGCTACGTGAAGGACCGCATCGAGGCCTACCGGGACTCGGGCGTCACCGTCCTCAACGTGCAGCCCATCGGGCCCAACGGGCTCAGGGACGTCGAGACGATCGCCGGCTGGGTGGCCTGAGCGCTCAGTGGCCGGCCGGGTGCTGCCCGCGGGTGGCCCGGAGGGCCTGGAAATCGCGTGGCTCACGCCCCTCCCGCGCCGCTGCCTCGGCCTCGGCCCGCTCGATCTCCTCCACCAGCTCGGTCGTCGACCCGGGCAGCAGGAGGTGCTCCTGGTAGATGGTCGCCCCGAGGACGCCGTGGCGGTTCCGCAGCGAGCCGTGGTACGACCCGCGGGCGCTGCGGGCCTTCACCGGCCGGAGGTCGACCAGCACCCAGTCGTCCGCCCGGATGTTCTCGTGGAACCACATGGAGTGGTCGATGCTCGGGCCGCCGCGCCCGATGAGCGACGATTCCTGCTGGCCGAACCCCGTGCCGAGGTCGGACAGATACGTCAGACCCGCACGTTGCATCAGCGGGTCGTCGCCGAGCGAGGCCGTCGAGCGCACCCACACGCAGTCGGTGAACACGCCCTTGAGGAAGTCGGTGGGAGTCACTTCGCGCACCTCGAGCAGGGTGTTCCACCCGCCCCTGGCCGTGTCCTCGGGCTCGGGCGCGTGACGCCGGGGCGCGTCGTCGAAGACGCCGCCGCCCTCGCCCTCGGCGTGGAACGACGTGATCATGGAGAAGATGACCTCGCCCTCCTGCACGGCGACGACGTGGCGGGCCGAGAAGGAGCGCCCGTCGCGATCGCGGTCGACCTCGAGGATGACCGGCAGGTCGCTGCGCCCCGCCCGGAGAAAGTAGCCGTGCAGGGAGTGCGGGAGGCGGTCCGGCTCGACGGTGGCCGCCGCGGCCAGCAGGCACTGCGCCGCCACCTGCCCGCCGTAGAGGGTCTGGCGCGGCCCGTAGTTGGCGTTGCGGCCGCGGAAGAGGTCGCGGTCGACCCGTTCGAGGGTGAGCAGCGAGGGGAGGTCCTTGGCGAGGTCGAGGTCCATCAGCCTCGTGCCGCCCGCACCCAGTCCGCCCAGGTCTCGATGCGGCGCCAGAACAACTCGCGTGTGCCGGCGAAGTTGTGCATGTGTCCCATTCTCGGGCAGATGAAGAGGTCCACGCTACGGGCCGCCTCGTACGCCCTCGGCTCGCCCCGGGGATCCCCGACCACGTCGCGCTCTCCGAGCGCCACCAACACGGGGGAACGGATGGACGCCGCCTCGGGCGCCACCGCGCCCGGGGCCAGGCACCACATGGCGAAGGTCACCGGGACCGTGGCCGACGCCCACGGGGGCAGGTCGCCGCCCCGGGCCGGGAAGTCTCCGAGGTCGCGCTGCACGATGCCCGGGTCGATGTCGTCGTAGTGGAAGCCCCAGGCCATCGGACTTACACGGGCGCCGTTGCCCGCATCAGCGTCCACCGTGGCGGCGGTGTCGAGCTCGGCCAGCGCCGGACCGTTGGTGAAGACGCCGTCGGAGGGCATGGTGTCGCGGGGCACCCACGGCATGACGATCGGCGGTGTGCCGGGCGCGGTCGGCGGGTGAGTGTGCACCGCGCTGTAGCCGAGGACGCCGATGCCGTCGTAGCCGTGGTGACGCCCCTGCTGCAGCACCGTCATGCACCCGCCCATCGACTGCCCGATGCCGATCTTCAAGGGCCTTCCGATCGCGCCGAGCCCGTCGACCAGCGTGCCAGCCGCCAGCCGCTGCAGCACCTCGGCCTCGGCGGCCTGGTTCGCCGCCACGACCGGCGTGTACGACAGCCGCTCGGAGTCGTGCTGGGAGCTGTCGCCGACACCCAGAGGGTCCACCGAGACGAAGATCCACCCCCGCGCCGCGTGCCAGTCCGCCTGCGCCCCACTCGCCGGGCCCGGGAGGTCCTCGGTGTAGTAGCCACGCGCGTACCCCCCGCCCGGCTTGGCGAAGCACACGACTGGGTCGGTCCCGACGTCGTCGGCAAGGGTGACCGTGAGGGCCACGTCGGCGGGCTCGCCCAGGCCGGCTGCCTCGGTCACGTCGACATGGAGGTCGATCGATCGCACCGCGATCGGCCGCCGGTTACTTCGGGGCGAAGCGTTGCCCGGCGTCGAGGCGGATGCAGCTGCCATTCAACATCGGGTTCTCGACGATGGCCACGGCCAGCTTGGCGTACTCCTCAGGTCGCCCCATCCGCTTGGGGAAGGCCGCGTCCTTGGTCAGCACGGACGCGAACTCGTCGGGGATCCCCTCGGTGATGCCTGTGCTGAACAGGCTGGGAGCGATGGCGAGGACCCGGATGCCCAGGCTGCCCAGGTCGCGGGCCATCGTGAGCATCATGCCGGCGATCCCGGCCTTGGCCGCCGTGTAGGCCACCTGGCCGATCTGGCCCTCGAAGGCGGCGATGGACGCGGTGTCGATGATGACGCCACGCTCGCCGTCCTCGGGCTCGTTGGTCGACATGTGGAAGGCCTGCAGCCGGTTCAGGTTGAAGGTGCCGATGAGGTTCAGCTCAATGGTGCGGCGGAACTCGTCGAGGGGGTGAGGGCCGTCCTTCGACAGCGTGCGCTTCGCGGTGCCGCCGCCGGCGGTGTTGACCGCGATGTGCAGACCGCCGAGAGCGGA
>JBEKVF010000433.1:0-2827 GCA_049514295.1 Acidimicrobiales bacterium | reverse complement strand
TGACCCCCCGGAAAGGAGCGGACCATGTTGTCCTGGACGAAGGATCCGACGAGGCGGGCGTCCTGGGCGAAGATGTGGGCGCGGCCGTAGGTCCGACCACGTCCGGCGTAGGGACTCTCGTGGGCAAGGAGATGCCACTCCCCCGCGTCGACGGGCTCGTGGAAGGTGAGGGTGTGGCTCAGCACGCTGGTCGATATGGAGCGGTGGGCCATGGACTGGCCGACGCCGGCGTGCGGTCGCATGGCCGTGCCGATCAGGAACCCGTCCGTCGCATAGGCCAGGAGGGCCTGGCCGGCCACCCCGGTGGCCTGAGCACCCGGGAACCGGACCCAGACGAAGAGCTCCGGCGGTCCGACCGCGTCGGGGTCCGACACATCGACCCCACCGACCACCCGGAGCTCCCAGAATTCGCCGCTGCCGCCCAGGGGGGCGGCGCCTTCGGGCCCACCGGTGTCGGGAGGCGCAGAGCCGTGCCGGATGAGATCGGGCTCCTCGGCACTGAGGAGCGCCAGCGAGCGGGTACAGAGGCGCTCACCTTGTCGGATGGTGACCGTCGCGCTGGCCAGGGCTCGGCCGACGTGCATGGCCTCGACCTCGATGTCCAACGGCTGGTCGCGGTCAGCGGCGCGGGCGAAGATGGTGTGCACGGACTTCAACAACTTCTCCTGGTCGATGGTGCATGCGGCCACAATGGTCTGAGCCAGGAGCTGTCCCCCGAACACGACATTGCCCGCACCCTCGGCGAAGTTCTGTGCCCGGAACCTCCCCGGCGCCGTCATCTCGAGATCGAGCGCTTCCAAGAGCCGTGACGAATCGGACATGGCAGACCTTCTAGCTCAGCGCAGGCTGATCGTCCAGGAGCCGATCAGTCGGAGGCGGGGAGGGGCTTGCTGCCCTTGACGGTGAGTGGCACGCCTGCGACGGAGAGTGACCCGAGCCCGGCCTTCGTGCAGAGGATCTCGATGGCGGGCTCATTTAGCTCGTATCGCTTCCCGATCAGTGTCCCGTCGCACCATTGGGGATCCGGAGAGGAGCCTTGCTCCGGGTCCGAACCGACGGGGAGCATCGAGGTACCCCCGCATTCGAGCTGTTCCGGTTCCGAGGGGGCACGGACGACGACCACCTCGGTGTCGCACACCGCGCTCCGCCACCTGCTTCCTGCTCTCAGGTCCTGGGACATTTCCACTCCTCCTTCGTCTGTGTGGCGCAGTCGGGGACCACGGTCTGAACGCGGCTCGCTGACGCGATCGTCAAGCCTCCGATGCTCACTGCGTCGGACCGGCCGCAGCGGCGCGCACGGTGGCCACGACCTCGTCGTTGGACGCACCGGGGCCGAGCACGGCGGCGACGCCGTCGGAGAGAAGGAGCGCGATGTCGTCGGGGGGAACAATGCCGCCGATGACCACTGGCGTGTCGAGGCCGGCACCCCTCAGAGCGCCGACCACGGCGGGAGCGAGCGTCAGGTGCGCCCCGTTGTGCATGGAAACGCCCACCACGTCGACGTCCTCTTGGGCGCTCATCGCCGCGATGGTCTCGGGGGACTGGCGCAGACCTGCGTAGACCACCTCGAACCCGGCATCGCGCAGGATGCGAGCGACGACCCGCAGGCCGCGGTCGTGCCCGTCGAGGCCGACCTTGGCCATGAGCACGCGCAGGGGCCGCTCACCGGCGTCGCTCGCCATGCTCAGGCGACGTGGCGCTCGTAGAAGAGACCGAAGACGGACTCGAGGGCGCCCATCGCCTCGCCGACCGTGACGTGGTCGCGCGCCGCCTCGATCAGGGCGGGCATGAGGTTGATCGTCGGGTCGGCTGCCTCGCTGGCGATGCGGGCCAGTGACCTGCGCACGGCGTCGTCGTCGCGGGACTGCTTGACCGTGGCGAGACGCTCGAGCTGGGAGGCCTCGACGTCCGGGCCGATGGAGAGCGTGGAGGGGGTCACCCCGTCGTCTTCGACGTACCCGTTGACTCCCACCTGGACCCACTCGCCCTTGGCGATCTTGGACTGGAACCCGTAGGCGGCGTCCGCGATCTCCGAGACGAACCAGCCGTTGTCGATGCAGGCGAACACACCCTCGAGCATGGAGCCCGACCCGGCGTCTTCGAGATGGGCGAAGACCTCTTCTGCCTGGCGCTCGAGCTCGTCGGTGAGCTCTTCGACGAACCACGAGCCCCCGAGCGGATCGGCCACGTGCACGACGCCGGACTCCTCGGCGATGACCTGCTGGGTGCGCAGCGCCAGCCGGGCTGCGTGCTCGGTGGGGAGGGCCAGCGCCTCGTCGAAGGCGTCGGTGTGCAGGCTCTGGGTGCCGCCGAGCACCCCGGCGAGGGCCTCGATGGCGACGCGTACCAGGTTCACCTCGGGCTGTTGGGCGGTGAGCGAGACCCCCGCAGTCTGGGTGTGGAAGCGCAGCTGGGTCGAGCGTCCGTCGGCCGCCCCGTAGCGATCGCGCATCCAGCGTGCCCAGATGCGACGTGCGGCGCGGTACTTGGCGATCTCCTCGAAGAAATCGATGTGGGCGTTGAAGAAGAAGCTGAGCCTCGGCGCGAAGTCGTCGACGGCGGCGCCCGCGGCCATCGCCGCCTCGACGTAGGCGAACCCGTTCGCCAGCGTGAAGGCGAGCTCTTGGGCGGCACTCGATCCGGCTTCACGGATGTGGTAGCCCGAGACCGACACCGGGTGCCAGCGTGGCAGCTCTGCCGCGCAGAAGCGCATTACGTCGGTCACCAGGCGCACCGAGGGCCGCGGCGGGAAGACGTACTCCTTCTGGGCCTGATACTCCTTCAAGATGTCGTTCTGGAGCGTGCCCGAGAGCGCGCTCCGCTCGAC
>JBEKVF010000432.1:0-2845 GCA_049514295.1 Acidimicrobiales bacterium | reverse complement strand
CGCAGGATCCGGTAGTCGAACTCCTCATGGACCGCCTCGCTGGGCTCCAGGCCGAACTGGCCGAGGAGCTCGTGCGGCCAGCGGGGGCCCTCGGCGGCCTGCGCTGGCTCGCCACCCCGGGGCGGCTCGGAGACGACCAGCCAGCCGCCCACCTTCAGGAGGGGTGCGGCACATTCGGCCACCACCGCCGGGCGCCCGAAGGACCGGGCCAGCACCCCGTCGTAACCACCCCTGAAGCCCGCCTGCCGCCCGCACACCTCGGCCCGCTCGTGCAGCACCGTCACCCGTCCGGCGAGTCCCAGGCGGCTCGTGGCCCGCTCCAGGAAGGCGGCCCGGCGGGCCCCGGACTCGAGCAGGTCCACGGTCGCCTCGGGCCAGCTGGTCGCCACGACCAGGCCGGGGAGGCCGCCACCGGATCCCAGGTCGACGACGCGGGGCCTGGGTGGGCCGTCGGCGGCCAGGCGGCGGGCGATCGCGGTGAACCCCTCGGCGTGGCGGAGCTGGGGCTCAATGGGCCCGGGGCCCAGGAAGCCGGCCTCACGGGCCTCGGCGAGGACCTCGTGCAGTGGGGTGGGGGACTCGGTCCCCTCGTCGGCGCCGGGCACCGGCGCCGATTCAGCCCGCAGGTGCGATGACGATGTGGCGGTTGGGGTCCTCGCCCTCGGAGCGGGTGACGACACCGGGCAGCTCGTTGACGGCGTCGTGCACGGCCTTGCGGTCGGCCGGGCTCATCGCCTCGAGCGCCTTCTCCTGCCCCGACGCCACGACTTCCTCGGCGATCTGCGTGCTGAACCGCTTGAGGGCGGCGGAGCGGCGCTCGCGGTATCCGGCCACGTCGACCAGGATGCGATCCGTCCGCGACGGGCACTGGCGCTGCACCACCGCCCGCGTGAGGTCCTGCAGGGCACTGAGCGTCGAGCCGCGCGGGCCCACCAGGATGCCCAGGTCCTCACCCATGGCCGCGATCTCGACCGTGTCCTCGTCGAGCAGGCGGGTCTCCACCGTGCCCTCCATGCCGAATTCGGTCAGGAGGCCGGCCAGGAACGCCCGCCCGATCTCGCCCTGCTCTTCGAGCGTCATGCCCTCAGCCATGTCCTCTGTCTCCTTCGGTTCCGTGCTCCGTTGCGGAGCCCTCTCGGCGGTCGGCCCCGCCGAGGAGCCGTTCCTCGAGCCTTCCCTCGACCCTGCGTCGGCCGTGGCCGACTTGCTGCGGTTACGCCGGCGACGGGCCGAGCGGCTCGTTCCGGTGCCTATCCCCGCTGTCGCGGTCTTCGGACCGTTGGGTCCTGCGGCGCTCCCACGGGCGGACCCTTCACCGCTCTCGGGGGATCCGGCGGCCTTGTCGCGGGACTCGGAGCCCCCGCCCGAGCCCTGGCGCTGACCGCCCTGGCGACCACCCTGACCCGACTTGCCGCTGCGCCGGGGCCGCTCCCGCCGGGGCCGGGCGCCCACGGGGCGGACCCGTGCCCTCACCCGGGCCTCGACCCGCATCCGGCCGAAGAGCCCGGTCTTGGGCTCACTGACCACGATGACCTCGGCATCGCCGACGGCCACCCCCAGCTGGTCCAGAGCCCGCTCGGTTGCCTCCTCGACGGTCTTGCCCGCCACTTCGACCCACTCCACTCGCTATCGAGCCTTTCTGTTTCGCTTGGAGCGAGAGCGCGGGTGTGCCTTCGGTTCCGCCGCCGGCGTCTCGTCCTCTGGTACGGCCTTCCCGTTCGACGGCCGCTTTCCCGCGGCCGGCTTCCTGCCGTTGGTGGTGGCACGCCCGTTGGTCCCCGAGCCGCTCTTGGTCGGGGGCAGCACGGCCTTCGCCGCCGCAGTCCCGTCCGTGGCGGTCGACTGCTTCTTGACCTCCTTCGGGGGCGGTTTCTGCGGTTTGTCCTCCTTGGCCTTCTCCTGTTTCGGAGAGCCGATCTCGCGCTCGTGCACGACCGGCGTCACCATCCCCGTGCGGAACATGAACTCCTGGGTGCCGATGCGCATCGCCGAGGACACCACCATGTAAATCGTCGCTCCGGCCGGCACTCTCAGGTAAATGACACCGAAGATAATAGGGAAAAACTTCTGCATTGTTTGCATCTGTGGATTCGCCGCAGCAGCCTGAGGATTGCGGCTATTCATCTGCTTCATTTGGTAGTACTGCAGGAACATTGCAGCTGCAATGAGCACCAGATAGGGGATTATGAGAACCGCTTGGCTGGCGCTCGTGATGACCTGATGTGTAAACGGATTCGTCGCGTGATTTTGGAATGGGAGCGACGACAAATCCATCCCGAACCACCAGTGCATTTGGCCTTGACTGAGGACCAATGCTTGATGCATTTGGGAATTGGTTGGGATGTACTTTGGCGCTCCGACGACGACCTTGTGCCCGTTGATCGTCTTCGTCGCCGTGGTCGATAAGCCGCGGATCAACGTGTACAGGACGATCAGGAAGGGCATCTGCAGGAGGCTGGGAAGGCAGGCCCCGAACGGGCTCGTCCCGTTGTCCTTGTAGAGCCGCATCATCTCCTGGTTGAGCATCTCCCGGTTCTCCGGGCCCTTGTACTTGGCCTGGAGCTTCTTCATCTCGGGCTGCAGCCGCTGCATCGCCAGCATCGACTTGGTGCTCTTCACCGTCACCGGCGTCAGCGCCAGCATGATGATGATGGTGAGACCCGTGATGGCGAAGCCGTAGTTGGGCCAGACGGCGTACAGGCCGGCCAGGATGTAACCGAAGAGCTCGAAGAGCGGGTGGAAGATCTCGCCGATGAGCTTGAACAGGGAATTCTCCGCCAGGAGGGGGTGGCTCAGCACGGCCGGCCCCCCTCGTGCGCATGCACCTGGACCGGGACGAGGTCCA
>JBEKVF010000431.1:0-2847 GCA_049514295.1 Acidimicrobiales bacterium | reverse complement strand
CGGGCTGCAGACGTGGCCCTTCGCCCAGGAAGCCGCCACCAGACTGGCCGACTCGCAGGGAGCCGACTTGTTTACCATCGCGGGCGCCGCCCACAGCGCGCATGTCAGCCACCCGGAGAAATTTGCGCAATTCGTGCGCTGCAGCACGTCGATTCGGGTGAGGAGCTGACCACGCTCAACAAGGACGCAATCGAACAAGGAGACGCAGTATGACTGACGCAAGCGGACCTCCCAACGGGGACTGGCTGGGGACACCCCACGTCCGGTTCGAGAGGCAAGGTTCTCTGGCATGGTGCACAGTCGATCGGCCTGAGGCCCGCAATGCGATGACCGCCTCCATGTACTTCGCAGTTCGTTACGCCGTCGATGCGATGACCCGAGACGACGCGCTTGCTGGCATGGTGCTCACTGGAACGGGGGATGTCTTCATTCCCGGCGGTGATCTCGGTGGGATCGGCGAAGACGGTTGGGGGGAAACAGTCGGGGTGATGGGTCTCGACACCGTGCCGTTCGAAGCCCTCCGGAACTCGCGAAAGCCGGTCGTAAGCGCCGTGAACGGCATCTGCCAGGGAGGAGGCCTCCTCATGGCGATGCTCTCCGACATCGCGGTGGCGAGCGAGCGGGCCACCTTTCGTGCCCCTGAGCTCTATCGGGGCATCGCGGACACGGGTTACGCTACGTACCTGCCAGCCCAGATCGGCCCAGCGCGAGCCCGCGATCTTCTCTTCACAGGTCGCACGCTCGATGCTGCTGAGGCACTCGATTGGGGTCTCGTGACCCGCGTCGTCCCACACGAGGAGCTCTACGCCGAAGCACGAGCGGCACTTGAAGCGTGTTGCAGAACTGCTCCTCAAGCTCGACTTGCCGTCAAGCGCGTCGTCAATGAACGTTACGGACACGTCGACCGGATGTCGATGGAGGAGAGCCTGGACGGACCGGAGTGTATCGAGGGGTGGCTCGCCTTCAAGGAACGACGATCGCCCTCGTGGGTCCCCAGGGAGCTTCGCTCCGATAGGCGCCTCTAACAGGAGCAAGTCGACCTCCCTCTGGAAGGGGCCAAAATGATGGATCAGCGTGCCTCAGCGGGGGGCGAGGCACTCACCCACACGCCCGAGGAGCTCCTTGCCCGCTACCACAAGGCCATGGGGGGTCGCCCAGTCGCCGCGCTGGAGATAGACGAGTACTCCGTGCAACGGATCGTGGCGCGCGCCAGATTCGAAGACGGGCACACTCGCCCCGGGGGGATGGTCGCCGGCCCGATCTTGTTCACGTTGGCCGACACCATGGCCTACTTCGTCACCATTTCCCGCTCCCCGAAGGGCTCTGAAGCATTCACCTCCTCCATCTCAATGGAGTTTCTGAGGCCAGCGCCGGTTGGGGTCCTGCTCGTAGAGGGCAGACTCCTACGGTTCGGAAGAAGATCTTGCGTCGTTGACACGGTAATCCGCCGCTCCGGGCGTGAGGAGCTGGTCGCCCATGCGGTGGTGACCTACGCGCCGGTATTCCCTAATGACGCTCAGGCGTGATCCACCGTGCGGGCTGCGAGCTATCGCCGCTCGTACTCAATCCCCGCAGTCTCGGCGTCCCAGGTATCGGGCGTCACGCCCTCCTCGCGGAGTTCGCACTTGAGGATCCTCCCCACGGGGCTCCGAGGAAGGTCATCCCGGAATTCGTTGTAGCGGGGGAGTGCAATACGGCAGGTGGGCGACGCACCACTGGAGTAGTTGGCGCCCGATGTGGCCAGCCTCTACGTCAGCGGTGCCGGTGCGCATCTGGGCCTCGGGCTCCGCCGCCAAGCATGTCCTGAGCAGGTCGAGGTGGTCGATCGCCGGCTCCGCTCGGTCGCCGGCAAGGTCGAAAAGGTCCAGATCAAGCCGCTCTGCTCGGACCGGCCATCGCCGGGAGGCGTCCGGCGGACCCTGCGGAGGAGCCACTGAGCGACCTCGTGGTGCAGCAACATAGTAATAGCTATGGTAGACCTGGCCAGAACGTAAAGGGGTGGAGTCGTATGGCTGGAGCACTCGGAGGTCTGCGCGTCCTTGACTTGTCCTGGGGCATGGCCGGGCCGATGACCACGATGTTTCTTGCCGACAACGGGGCCGACGTCATACGGATCGAGTCGCACCTGGGCGATCCCTTTGCACAGCAGACCGGGTACCGGGTCTGGAATCGCGGCAAGCGCAGTGCCCGCCTCGATCTGCAAAGCGACGAGGGACGGCGGCAGTTCGATCAGCTGGCCCGGACATCCGATGTCGTCGTCGACAGCTTCTCGTCGGGGACGACAACGAGGCTCGGCATCGACCACGATGCGCTGAGTGCACTCAATGCCCGCATCATCACCTGTTCGATCACCGCCTACGGAGAGCACCCCGTGCACCGTGATCGTCCCGGCTACGACGGGCTCGTCGCAGCCCGAACCGGCCTTCTCTATGACCAGAAGGGACGACGGGGCACGGCAATGGAGTTCATCAATGGCCGTCCCGGCCCGTACCCAGAGTTCGACGCGCCCGAGGGGCTCGTCCGGGGCGCTGACCGAGACGGTCCCATCTTCCCGCGCACCCCGTGGCCGAGCATCGGCGCGACCTACTTCGCGACGCTCGGGATCGCTGCGGCGCTGCGCGCTCGACAGGTCAGCGGTCTGGGCCAGCGCGTCACCACGTCGCTGCTGCAAGGCGCTCTGGCCGCTTCGTGCCTGAACTGGCAGCGCGTCGAGGATCCGGATGCGCCGTTGTACTGGATGTGGCCCATGGACTCGAGGTCGATCGAGGGCCTCTACGAATGTGCGGACGGCAAATGGGTCCATCACTGGACACTCCGACCCCGCTGGGTCCTGGCTGCTGCCGAAGG
>JBEKVF010000430.1:0-2853 GCA_049514295.1 Acidimicrobiales bacterium | reverse complement strand
AACGGCTGGCTCAGCAGGGCTTGCGGGTCCTGGCGGTGGCCGAACGGTCTGCCTCGAGTCGCTCGGAGGTGGCGGACGAACGGGTCAGCGACATGGAGCTGCTCGGTTTCCTCGGCTTGGCCGATTCCGTGCGTCCGACGGCGGCCGCGGCAGTCGCCGATCTGCGGGCCGCGGGAATCAAGGTGGTGATGATCACCGGTGACCATCCCAGCACTGCTCGGGCCATCGGCGCCGAGCTCGACATCGTCGCCGGGCAGCGTGTGGTCACCGGTCCCGACCTCGATGCCATGAGTGACGGCGAGCTCGACGCAGTGCTCAGCGAGATCTCTGTCTTCGCACGGGTTACCCCGACCGACAAGGTCCGCATCGTCCGTGCTTACCAGCGCAACGGTCGCGTGGTCGCGATGACTGGAGACGGGGCGAACGACGCGCCGGCGATCCGACTCTCGAATGCCGGGATCGCCCTGGGCGATCGCTGCTCGCCAGCTGCCCGCGAGGCGGCAGACCTGGTGGTGGTGGACGACCGCATCGAGACCATATTGACGGCCATCATTGAAGGCCGTGCCCTGTGGGCTTCGGTGCGTGATGCCCTGGCGATACTCGTCGGCGGCAACGCGGGTGAGGTCGCGTTCACCGTGGCCGCCACCGCGCTGGCCGGTTCGTCGCCTCTCGGAGCCCGCCAGCTCCTGCTGGTCAATCTCTTGACCGACATGTTGCCGGCCATGACCATCGCGATGCAGCCGCCAACCAATCGTTCACCCAAGTTGCTGGCCCACGAGGGTCCCGACGCCTCCCTCGGTTCCGCCCTGGTGGGACAGATCGCCCTGCGGGCCACGACGACCGCCGGGGGCGCCATGGGAGGATGGCTCCTGGCGCGCGGCACGGGCACCCGACGCCGCGCCAGCACCGTCGCGTTGGTCGCACTGGTGGGCTCGCAGCTCGGCCAGACGGCGGTCATCGGCGGCACAAGCCCGCTGGTGCTGGCGTCGATGGTGGCCTCGGCGGCGGCCCTTGCGGGGGTCGTCCAGACACCGGTCGTCAGCCAGTTCTTCGGCTGCACACCGCTCGGCCCTCTTGGATGGAGTATCGGCGCCGGCGCGGCGGCGACCGCCACCGGCGCCTCGGTGATCGCCCCGTGGGTCATCGCCCGGTTCGGGCGTTCACATTCCCCGGTTCTGGGAGAAATCTGGGATCTTGAAGAGCTGCGTGCCGTTCGCGCGAGAGTTCGCGGAGAGGACGACGACCGCCAGTAATCCACCAGCCTTTGTTCGAGCGAATGAGCCGGAAGCGTCATTGGAGTCAATGGTCCGGGCAGTCGACGCCCGAGACCGATTCATCTTCGGTGCACACCGGCTCGGACAGCCAGCGCGGCGCCAGTCGAACCGCACTGCACAGGCGATCGCGTCCATGGGGACCGGTAGGCGATCAACTGCGGAGACGATGAGACGCGAACAAGAGCCCGCGACATCGGCCGCTGCACCGGGTTCGTAGTAGAGCGCTCTACTACATGGCCGGACTCAGTGGACGGGGTGGAAACTGGGTGGACGGAACATCATGGTGGGGGACTGGAGCCCACTTCCGAGACGAAATCCATCACCTTGCCAAGGTGAGGGTCGCGGGTTCGAATCCCGTCTTCAGCTCCAAAGAAAGTCCAGGTGGGAAGAGAGAGAGGGAGAGGGGAAGTGGGGCAGAGGGGGGGCGTGGCGGCGGGGAGGGCGACGAGGCGACGGCGACCGAAAGGGAGCCCGGAGCAAGGAGCCCGAGGCCGCTGGCGACGAAAACCCCAGGTCAGAAGTACTGCCAATGGCGGGCGGGCCGACTCGGAGGCGCAGCCCGAAGGAACGACCCGAGAGGCTCGATTCCGGGGAGGATGCCCGGGAATCCCGTCCGCCTCGGCCGGTCGGGGTGAGCGGCCCCGGTCGAGGGCGACGGGGGGCGGGGGACGACGGGCTCCGAGGCGGCCAGCTCGGTTGAGGACGACGCCGATGACGACGGGAACCGAGGACGATAGGAGGGTGATGGCTCCGGGGGCTCGCCGGCCGAGGACGACAGGAACCGAAGGCGACGGCTCCGAGGGTTCGCCGGCCCAAGGACGACGGCTCCGAGAATTGACGGGCTCCGATGCAGCCGACGAGGTGACGACGCCGACGACGCCGACACGGCGGCGCAGGGGCGGACCACCCGAGAAGCGGGGCGAGGGGGAGGAGGAGGAGAGGGGCTTTGGCGGGGCGGGGAAACGACTGACGTGTGTTTTGGTCCCAGGGTTGGACCGCGCCCACAGCCTCCCCAGCTCCGGGTATAAGTAAACACACCTACGTCAGTCACGAGACAAGGGTGCAGCGGCCCCTCCTCCACCCAATCCGAGGGGCCGCTTCGCGTGGCGGTTCCGGCGTACCCTCGTTCCCCATGGACCGGATGCCCGAGCCTGGCGACCTCATCACCGCCTTCAGCCCCCAGCCGGGGCGGTGCTTCGGAATGGTCTACTCCCATCAACTGCAGGCAACCCACTGCACCGAGGCGCCGGCATGGAAAGGCGTCTGGCGGGACCGCAGGGGCCGAAGTTGGTACGTGGAGGCGTGCCGAGAGCACGCACCGAAGGCGACGAGCAGAGTCGCAGAAGGCTTCTGAGGGACCGTTTCGGACCCTCACACCATTCCGTCAATTAACAGTGCGACGGATGCCCTTGCCTCAAGTTCGGGGAATCCGCCTCCGAACTAGTATCTGGCAATCCGACACGTGCGTCTGCCGACTGCTCAGGTGAGAAGAGGGCAATGGGATCTGACCCGAGCAGTCGACGGGCGCACGTTGCCAAGGGCCCAGCGCTTCAGACACCGTATCGACAACATTTCGGTA
>JBEKVF010000429.1:0-2858 GCA_049514295.1 Acidimicrobiales bacterium | reverse complement strand
ACGCCGGTGACGTTGACGTCGACCGTGCGGACGATCTCCGCCGGGTCGGCGTCGACGAGGGGGCCGATGGGCCCGAGCAGGCCGGCGTTGTTCACCCAGAGGTCGATGCGGCCGAATCGAGCCACGACGGTGGCGGCGAAGCGGGCGAGCGCGTCGCGATCGGTGACGTCGACGGCGGAGAGGACCGGTGCCTCCGACGACACGACGTGCCCGTCGTATGCCGTGGGCCGCGTGCGAGCGGCCAGGACGGGGCGGTGGCGGGCGCACAGGCCGAGGTGCATGCCCTCACCGGCGAAGTGCATGGCCAGACCGGCGCCCAGGCCCCGGCTGGCGCCGGTGACGACGGCGACCCGGCCGGCGACCAGCGGGGTCATGCGCTCGTACGTACCGGGCGCTCGCTGCGGTAGCGCGCCGCCGCGGCCACCAGGGCGTCGAAGGGGCGCTGGTCCATCCCCTCCTCGGGGTGCCACTGCACGCCGAGGACGAAGCGGGCGGACGGCATCTCGACCGCCTCGATCACACCGTCAGTGCCTGCCGCCGTGGGGACCAGCCCCCGGCCGATGTCACGGATGGACTGGTGGTGCGAGCAGAGCACCGTGGTCGTGTCCCCGAAGACCTCGGCGGCGACGGAGCCCGGCACGGTCTCGACCTCGACGTCGCCGAACTCGAAGGGGGCCTTGCGGTGCGCCAGGGTGCCCACGACGTCGGGCACGTGCTGGTGCAGCGTGCCGCCCAGCTCCACGTTGAGGATCTGGCAGCCGCGGCAGATGGCGAGCACCGGCATGTCGGCCCGCAGCGCGGCGGCGAGCAGGGCGCGCTCGCTGGCGTCACGGTTGACGTCGACGCCGCCCACCTCGGGCCCGGGCTGCTCGCCGTAGGCGAGCGGGTCGACGTCCCCCCCGCCGGTCAGCACGAGGCCGTCGATCGCATCTATGACCTCGTCGGCGCCGGCCTCCGGGCCGCCGGGGCCGGTGCTCGGCGGGGGCAGGAGCAGGGGGCGCCCGCCCGCCGCGGCCACCAGCTGGAAGTAGGACTCGGGCAGCACCGCGGCACGGCGCTCCCAGCTGCCCCAGCGGGCATCGGCCACATAGGTGGAGAGGCCGATGAGCGGGATCACCAGCCCAGCGTACCGAGCGCAAGCGGACATACGGGCTGGACGCTCGACGGCAACGCGGTCAACATGGCGCATGCCAGGTCGTGAGTTGATTGACGCAGGGATCGCCGACGGGTCCGTCGACACCGTCGTGGTGGCCTTCCCCGACATGCACGGGCGGCCCGTCGGGAAGCGGGTGACGGCGGACTTCTTCTCGTCGCACGTGGCCGAGCACGGGATAGAGGCCTGCGACTACCTGTTGGCGGTCGACGTCGACATGAACCCCCTGCCCGGCTACCAATTCACCAACTGGGACACCGGCTACGGCGACTTCGTGTGTCGGCCGGACTACGCCACCGCACGCCTGATCCCCTGGCTGGAGGGGACGGCCCTGGTCATCTGCGACCTCACCGACACCGACGGAGTGCCCGTCGAGGTGTCGCCCCGGCAGATCCTCCGCCGCCAGCTGGAGCGGGCGGCGGAGCGGGGGCTGCGGGTCTGCAGCGCGACCGAGCTCGAGTTCTTCCTCTTCAAGGACTCCTACGAGGAGGCCGACGCCAAGGGGTGGAAGGGGCTCATCCCGCACACGTCGACCATTGAGGACTACCAGCTGCTGCAGACGACGCGTGAGGAGTACATCCTGCGTCGCATCCGCAACGAGATGCGCGGCGCGAACATCCCCGTCGAGTTCTCCAAGGGCGAGGCGGGGCGGGGCCAGCACGAGGTGAACGTCACCTACGACGAGGGGCTCGTGACGGCCGACCACCACCTCGTGTTCAAGAACGGGATCAAGGAGATCGCGGCGCAGGAGGGCCGGGCCGCCACGTTCATGGCCAAGTGGACCATGGACGACGTGGGCTCCTCCTGCCATGTGCACACCAGCCTGTGGGACGCCGAGAGTGGCGACCCCCTGATGGCGGACGCGTCGCACCCGAGCGGCCTGTCGACCGTCGGGCGCCGCTTCCTGGCCGGGCAGCTGCACGCGGCGCGTGAGCTGGCCTGGTGCGCGGCGCCGACCGTGAACTCCTACCGGCGCTACGTGCCCGGGAGCTGGGCGCCGACGGCGGCGGTGTATGGCGAGGACAACCGGACGTGCGGCTTCCGGCTCGTCGGTCACGGCGCGGGCCGCCGTGTGGAGTCGCGGATCCCGGGGGCGGACGTGAACCCGTATCTCGTGCTGGCGGCGGCCATCGCGGCCGGCCTCTACGGCATCGACCACGAGCTCGAGCCCGGCGAGCCCTACACCCGAAACGCCTACGAGGCGACCGACGTGCCCCGTATCCCCTCGACACTGGTGGAGGCCATCGACGAGCTGCGCCGCTCCACGGTCGCGGCCGAGGCGTTCGGCCCCGACGTGCACCATCACCTCCTGAACACGGCCGAGCAGGAGTGGCTGGCGTCCAACCGCCACGTGACGGACTGGGAGCTGGCCCGGAACTTCGAGCGCATTTGAGGCTGGCCGCCGCCCCGGCGGGCCCGACCGTCGGACCGGCGGAGCACACCGGATCGCCTCCCCGGTAAGGTCGCCCGGTCATGCTGCGCTCGCAACTGTGCTCGGCCGAGTCGCTGCGCTCCCCCGCCCTGCGGGCCTGGGCGGAGCGCCTGCGGCCCATGTGGGACGCCGGCCACCAGGACGGCCGCGACGTCATGCTCCACCGCAAGATGTGGGAGTGGCTGTTCATCGCCGAGGCGCTCCGCGAACGAGGGGTGCTCGTGCCCGGGTGTTCGGGCCTCGGATTCGGTGTCGGCAAAGAGCCGCTGGTAG
>JBEKVF010000428.1:0-2864 GCA_049514295.1 Acidimicrobiales bacterium | reverse complement strand
GCTGATGCTCTGGCCGATGATCCCCGTGGCGCTGCGCTGGATGCACATGGACGAGCGCAGGGCGGTCCGGGTCGACCGCGAGCTCGACGCGCAGGCGTTGGCCGACTCCCAGGCGTAGCCGCCGGGTTCCAGGATGCGGGCGGCGTCAGCCGCCGAGGTCCATGAGCTCGACCCGCACCCCGTCGGGGTCCGTGCAGTAGACGAACTCGAGGGGCGTGCCACCGAAGTCGACGGTGGTCCGGCTCGATTCGACGACGGCGCCCCCCAGTTCCACTATTTGGGCCGTCGTGGCCGCGACGTCCCGCACCCGGAAGGACAGGTGGGTCAGCCCGAGCCGGTTGACGGCACGCCGCTCGCGCTCGCCGAACGGGGCGGGCTCACTGAAGGCGAGGAGTTCTATGGCGGTCGGGCCCCGCCGGATGAACTGCGAGGTCACCGCGACATCGGGCAGGTCCATGAGCCGGGCGAACTCGGGCCCGATGGCGTGCGACTCGGCCTTCTCGAAGCCGAGCGCGCCGCAGTAGAAGGCGAGTGATCGGTCCAGGTCGCTCACACAGATGCCGAAGTGCGAGAA
This sequence comes from Acidimicrobiales bacterium, assembly GCA_049514295.1. Lineage (GTDB taxonomy): Bacteria > Actinomycetota > Acidimicrobiia > Acidimicrobiales > RAAP-2 > Bog-473. The sequence continues at coordinate 2,290 of JBEKVF010000428.1, read as the reverse complement.
AACGGGTTCGGGGGCGTCGTCCACAGCCCGTAGTCTGCCCGCCCGGCCCGCGCCCGTCCCGTTTTCCCCTTCGGCCCGGATCATCCGTAGCCTGGGGGTCGTGACACAGGAGAAGCAGGACCCCCAGGCCAGCCCCGAGCGCCGGACCGACTCGGGCATCGTGATCCATCCCGTCTACCGCGTCGGCGACCTGGAGGGCTGGGACGCCGACGCCCAGCTCGGGGAGCCGGGCTCGTTTCCCTACACCCGCGGGGTCCACCCCGGGATGTACCGCTCGAAGCTGTGGACCATGCGCCAGTACGCCGGCTTCGGCTCGGCCGAGGCGACGAACCAGCGCTTCAAGTTCCTCCTCAATGCCGGGCAGACCGGCCTCTCGTGCGCCTTCGACCTCCCGACACAGATGGGCTACGACTCGGACCACCCGCGGGCCGAGGGTGAGGTGGGCAAGGTGGGTGTCGCCATCGACTCCCTGGCCGACATGCGTCTCCTCATGGCCGACCTCCCCATGGACAAGGTCACCACCTCCATGACGATCAACGCGACCGGGGCCATCCTCCTGCTGCTCTACCAGCTGGTCGCGGAGGAGCAGGGTGTGCCGGGGGAGAAGATACGTGGCACCATCCAGAACGACATTCTGAAGGAGTACATCGCGCGGGGAACCTACATCTATCCGCCCCGGCCCTCCATGCGCCTCATCGTCGACACGTTCGCCTACTGCGCCGCCAACCTCCCCAGCTGGAACACGATCTCCATCTCGGGCTACCACATCCGTGAGGCAGGCTCGACCGCGGTGCAGGAGATCGCCTTCACGCTCGCCAACGGCATCGCGTATGTCGAGGCCGCCATCGCGGCCGGCATGGACGTCGACGCGTTCGCGCCGCGGCTCTCGTTCTTCTGGAACGCGCACAACAACCTCTTCGAGGAGGTAGCCAAGTACCGGGCGGCGCGGCGCATGTGGGCACGCATCATGACCGAGCGCTTCGGCGCCAAAGACGAGCGCTCCAAGATGCTGCGCTTCCACGCGCAGACCGGAGGGTCGACCCTCACCGCGCAGCAGCCCGAGAACAACATCGTCCGGGTCACCGTCCAGAGCCTGGCGGCTGCGCTGGGCGGCACCCAGAGCCTGCACACGAACGGCTTCGACGAGGCGCTCGGGCTGCCCACGACCAGGGCGGCCAAGATCGCGCTGCGGACGCAGCAGATCGTTGGGTTCGAGTCCGGCGTGGCCGACACGGTCGACCCGCTGGCGGGCTCGTACTTCGTGGAGTCGCTGACCGACGAGGTGGAGGCGGCGGCCAACGCCTACCTCGAACGCATCGAGCAGCTGGGCGGGGCCGTGGCGGCCATTGAGGCCAGGTTCATGCAGGAGGAGATCGAGGCGGCCGCCTACAGCTTCGCCAAAGCGGTCGACGACGGCGAGAAGGTCGTGGTGGGGGTCAACCGTTACACCGACGCCGAGGAGGAGCACACCGAGGTCTTCCCGATTGACGTCAAGCTCCAGCAGCTGCAGATTGACCGCACCAAGTCGGTCCGCGCGGCGCGGGACCAGCCCGCGGTGGACCGGGCGCTGGCCGACGTGGCCGAGACGGCGAAGGGTGAGGGCAACCTGCTCGTGCCGATGAAGGCCGCCCTCAAGGAGATGGCCACGCTGGGCGAGGTGGCCGACGTCCTGCGCGGCGAGTTCGGCGTGTACCAGCCCGGGGGGTGAGCGTATGTGGGGCGGGGAAGGCCGAAGAGGTGCTGAGCGGGGGCTGCATCGAGACCCTGGGGTTCGAGGGGTGCCTCGATCTGTTCGCGGCGCGCCCGCGGCGCATTCCCGGGGTGTCCTAGTACGCCGGGGCAGCGGGACGGTTCTGGACGAGTGGGACACCTCTGGTGTGGCCGTCGGATATCTGGGGGCACTCGCGAGACCCTGAATAGTGATCCGTAAGAGGACCTTGACCAACCGAGAGCGTGCTCGTTAACCGGCCGTTGACGTCATGATCTTCTCCGCAGAGGCGGAGGATCGACGGTCCGGATGGGGGATGGCTCTCAGCACGTTGAGTGCACCCACGACCAGGATGAGGGTCGCCCAAAGCCTCGGGATATCCCCGCTGGCGAGACCGAAGATGGCGATGGCAATGAGGACGAAGCCCAACATCACCGCCAGTGCCGGATGATGGAGCGACCTTGCGACGCGAGGAAGAATAACCATTGATTTGGCGCCTTTCTGACTGATTGATTTGATCCTGCACGATCACAGTGGATCCTGAGTTCGGTGAGGTGGGGGCCAGAGGAGTTCAACTCGACA
>JBEKVF010000427.1:0-2868 GCA_049514295.1 Acidimicrobiales bacterium | reverse complement strand
CACTCGCCCCGTGGGCGTGGTCCTCAGGCGAGCAGAGCCTCAGGCAATCGGAGGAGTCAGGTAGGCGGCGTGTAGCGCTTGTTCTGGCGCGGCCGCGGCCCGTTCGAGGGCTTGGAGCCGTTGCGCCGGGGCGGGCTGGGCGCATCGCCCTCCGCCCGCTTGAGCGCCTGCTGCAGGCGGTAGGCCCGCACGAGGTACCAGGCGCCGGCGAGGAGGAACGGGACGCCGAACCCCCAGAAACGGAGGTTGAAGACGGCCAGGCCGAAGAGCGCCATAGTGATGCCCTGAAAGAGCCGCTTGCGCAGCAGAGACGACACCAAGATGAGGACCGACATGGCGAGGATCACGTAGGTGAGCTCGTCGTAGACCGTCACACTCTGGTGGGTGGCCTTGGCGTGGTTGATGGTGTCCGAGCCGACGAGAATGCCGATGATGGCGGCGAGCGGGGCGGCCACCAGGCCGATGGCGCGCTCCTTGTCGTCGGAGCGCGCGATGACCTCCTCGAGCTCCTCGACCGAGCGTTCGTCCGTCGCGTTCTTGTCGTCGTCGGCGTCGTCGGACTGCACGATCGTGTACTTGAGCCGCTGCCACCGCGTCATCGGGGGCGCGTCGTCGCCGGAATTTCCGGTGTCTCGACTCGAGGGCACCGGGGAAGGCTAGCAATCCGCCGGAACGGGTCCTTTTGGGCAGGTCGGCGACGGGGGAGCCCCCGCCGGTACACACAGCCGGTCCTGTCGATAACGTGCTCTGTGGGGGCACGGGGTCCCGGCCGGTCGTGAGGTGCTGACAGATGAAGCTCGTGGTGGCAGTCGTGAAGCCGTTCAAGCTCGACGATGTGAAGAACGTCCTGAAGAACATGGGTGTGGCGGGCATGACGCTCACCGAGGCACAGGGCTTCGGGCGCCAGCGCGGGCACACCGAGAACTACCGGGGGGCGGAGTACCAGGTCGACTTCGTCCCCAAGATCCGTGTCGAGGTACTGGTCGAGGACGACCGGGCCGAGGCCGTGGTCGACGCCATCGTCAGCTCGGCCGCCACCGGCAAGATCGGCGACGGCAAGGTGTGGGTCGTGCCGGCCGAGACCGTCGTCCGCGTGCGCACGGGCGAGCGCGGCGCCGACGCCGTCTGACCTGGGACGGGCGGCCCGGAGAGGCTGCTCGAACCCGGCATCTGAGCAAGCGGAGGACTACTGTTTGCGCCCATGAGCCGCGACGCCCTCGACCTCTCCAAGATCTGGCTGTTCTCGACTTCGTCGGCCAAGGACCTGCGCACCATCAAGCGGGCCCTCGAGGAGGTCACCGTGCCGCCGGAACGGATGCTCTGCGAGCAGGGCACCATCGGCCGTGAGTTCTTCCTCATCGTCAAGGGCCAGGCGTCGGTGCGCCGCAACAACCGCAAGGTGGCCACGCTCGGCCCGGGCCAGTACTTCGGTGAGATGGCGCTGCTCGACCGGCGCCCCCGCTCGGCCACCGTCACCTCCGACACCGACATGACGCTGCTCGTCCTCGGGCAGCGTCAGTTCAACGGCGTGCTCGACGCCGTGCCCGCCCTCGCCCGCAAGATGCTCGCCGCCATGGCCACGCGCCTGCGTGACGCGGACGAGCGGGCGATGGCCGCCATCTAGGCACCCGCACCACCTGCGCGCCGGTTGGCGCGCGACCCCGCTGACCTGGCCTCCCTTCCCCGTTGCATCCGCGTCTTCGCAGGTGTGCGCTGCAAAACTGCCCGTGTCCGAATCCTCGCCTGGACACAGGAGGTCACACGTCATGCAGCTGGACGCCAGAAAACTCGGCGCAGAGTTCCTGGGCACCATGGTGCTCGTCGTCATCGCGGTCGGTGTCGCCACCGAGTCGTTCGGGTTCAAGCTCTTCGGCCTCAGCTTCTCGGCTGGCGTGGCGGCCACTGCCTTGGCCTTCGGCCTGGTGCTGGTGGCCCTCGTCTACGCCATCGGGCCCATCTCGGGGTGCCACGTCAACCCGGCCGTGACGATGGGGTTCATCGCCTCGGGGCGCATGAAGCTCGCCGAGGGCGTCGCGTACATAGTGGCCCAGTTCGCCGGCGCGATCGCCGGCGCCTACCTCCTGTATTGGATGTTCACCACCTCTCCCCTGTACTCGAAGTCGGTACAGGGTCTCGGTACCGATGGGTACGGCAAGCAGTCCCACCTGCTCGTGAGCGAGGGGGGCGCCTTCCTGATTGAGGTCGTCCTCACGGCAGTCTTCGTGATGGTCGTCCTCTTCGCCACCCACAAGGCCGCCATTCAGGGCGCCGCCGGCGTGGCCATCGGCTTCGCCCTGGTGATCGTGCACCTCATCGGCATCCCGCTCACCGGGACGTCGGTGAACCCCGCACGGAGCCTCGGGCCGGCGCTGGTGGTCGGCAGCACGGCGCTCAGCCAGGTCTGGATCTTCATCGTCGCCCCCCTCGTCGGCGCGATCGTGGCCGCCCTCATCCACCTGCTCCTGGCGGACCGCTCGCAGGACGTCACAGTCGCCTAACGGGCACCGCCCACTACGGTCGGGTCCATGGATCTGACCGAGGCACTCACGTTCATCCGGGACCGCACGCAGGGAGTCCTGGCCACCATCCGGTCCAACGGGCGGCCCCAGCTGTCCAACATCGTGTACGTGCATGGTGACGAGGGGATGCTGAGGATCTCGGTCACCGACGACCGGGCCAAGACGGCCAACTTGCGCCGAGACCCCCGGGCCTCGCTCTACGTGCTGGGCGACAACTTCTACCAGTACGTCGTCGTGGAGGCCCAGGCCGACCTGACCCCGGTGGCGGCCGACCCCCACGACGCCACGGTCGACGCGCTGGTGGCGTACTACAAGGCCGCCATCGGCGAGCACCCCGACTGGGACGAGT